>JBJDZM010000080.1:0-1849 GCA_051867975.1 Eubacteriales bacterium
CTATGTCATTTCTCCCTTGCCTCCCTGAAAGGGGAATTTACTTTGGCAACTTACTCATTGATTATAGGTAATATGCGTAACATACCGCATACAATCCCATTGTGTCAAAATTTCTTGAAAACGGAATAGGGTTCTGCAATAAAAAGCGGCAAGTTTTTCCCTTGACGCTTTTTAAATTTATCAAATTATTACTTCCCGCTATCGCCGTAGTTTGAGAGAACTCGGGCGGACGGATCCTTTACGTCGCAGCCTTCCCACGACTTATTCGGCATCCAAAAGTCAACAATCATCTCCGACTGTTCGGGGTAATATTTTTCGAATATTTCACGGTACAGGAGAGATTCTTTTGTAAAAGGTGTTGCATGAGCATACTTTTTACATTTTTCCTCAAATTCTTCGTCAGTATACTGACTTTCTGCGTATTCTTTCAGGTAGTCAACCATAGAGTGTCCGACGGCATCGGAAAAAGCGGCTTTTTCACGCCACAAAATTGATTCGGGAAGATAATCTCCCTCTTCAAAGGCATGACGCAAAAGATATTTTCCCTTTCCGTATTTGTTCAGCTTAAGCTCCGGGTCTATGCTCATAACGTATTTAACAAAATCAAGGTCACCGAACGGCACTCTTGCTTCAAGTGAGTTTACCGAAATGCAACGGTCGGCACGAAGTACGTCATACATATGAAGCTCGCGTATTCTCTTTTCCGACTCTTTTTGAAACTCCTCCGCACTCGGGGCAAAATCGGTATATTTATATCCGAACAGCTCGTCTGATATCTCGCCGGTCAGAAGAACGCGTATATCGGTCTGCTCGTGGATTGCCTTGCAGATCAAGTACATTCCCATGCTCGCGCGTATCGTAGTGATATCAAACGTCCCGAGCATTTGAATAACCGATTCAAGTGAAGAAATAACGTCGTCGGGAGTCATATAGATTTCCGTATGTTCACTTCCTATGTAATCGGCAACCTGCTTTGCGTATTTCAAATCAATTGCATCCTCGCTCATGCCGATTGCGAATGTCTTTATCGGGGATTTACTCTTTTTTTGTGCAATTGAGCAAACTAACGACGAATCAAGTCCGCCCGAAAGAAGGAAGCCGACCTTTGCGTCAGATACGAGTCTTTTTTCGACTCCGCAAACCAACTTATCGTGTATTTTTTTACACACTTCATCGAGATCGTCCGAAGAGACCTCATCTACTCTTGCGATATCGGAATAACATATAAATTTCCCGTCCTTGTAGTAGTGTCCGGGCGGAAAAGGCATGATCTTATCGGAAAGTCCGACAAGGTTTTTGGCTTCACTTGCGAAGAGTATCACGCCCTTTTCATCGTATCCGTAATAAAGAGGTCTGATGCCTATCGGGTCCCTCGCCGCAACGTATTCTTGCTTTTCCCCGTCGTAAATAATCAGGGCGTATTCCGCATCAAGCATCCGAAACATGTCCGCTCCGTACTCTTTATACATGGGAAGCAAAATTTCGCAATCGCTGTCGCTGGCAAAAGTATATCCCTTTCGGGTCAATGATTTTCTTATCTTTTCAAAACCGTATATCTCGCCGTTGCAGACCACGTAACTGCCGTCAAGCTCAAACGGCTGCATTCCGGACGGTGTAAGACCCATAATTGCCAATCGGTGAAATCCGAGCAGTCCCTTGCCTGTATCAATAATCTTCGTATCATCCGGTCCTCTTGAAATCGTTTTATCAAACGCCTTTGAAAACGACGCAAAGGTGGCGCCGCTTCCGCAATAACCCATAATGGAACACATAGTGCATACCTCAATTTACAATGTAAATTCAGCATTCTATAGGGCAAGTGCTGTACTCGCGGTGCCACCTATATTTT
>JBJDZM010000081.1:0-36970 GCA_051867975.1 Eubacteriales bacterium
GAAAGGAATATGTGTAATTGAATCTTTGGCTGGGGGTGATTTAATTATACCAGAACAATATGCTATTTAACGATGATGAGGAATAGGTATGAAAAAACATGTTCTTAAAACCACTGCGTGGAAAGAATTTCTATTGCACCAAATAGCCAATGTTGACTATGGCACAAAATTGGATATAGGAAAAATGACATACAATAATCCTACAATAAATTTTGTTTCGAGAACATCCTATAACAACGGAGTAAAAGCAGTCGTTGATAAAATAGAAAACATAGAGCCATATCCGACAGGTGATATGACAATCGCCTTGGGTGGAAGTATTGGCACTGCATGTGTTCAAACGGACCCGTTTTATACCAGTCAAAATGTTGCTGTAGTCCATTTTGACGATAACATTCCTTTTGAAGCAAAACTCTTTATTTGCAGATTAGTGAAAACTGAATGCGATAATAAATTCAAGGCCTTTGGAAGAGAGCTTAATTCTCACATAAAAAAAGATTTTTCTATTAATCTTCCCCAAACTCAAAAAGGAGAGCCTGACTGGGAATGGATGAGTGATTATATTAAATCATTAGATGGAATTGTAAAAGAAAAAATGGATGAAATAAAAGAAATATCATCTAATAATAAATTTTTTAAAACAATCGCTCAAAATATAGATATAGACGAATTTAAGAAGTGGGCAGGACTAAAAAACAACTCTCGTCAAAAACAGCAAACACTACTAGATCTGCAATGGGAAGTATTCAAAATTGGCGATATATTTAAAACATATACCGGCGGAGATTTTATTCTTGGCAATGTTGTTGAAGGTCCAATTCCAATAGTAACTCATTCCGCAGAAAATAATGGAATTAACAAGTTTTCTGAAATTATACCTCAAAAAAGACTATTTGACCACAAGAGAACAATAGCTCTTGCAGATAGAGGAACATTTTATGCTACAATTCAGGAACTAGATTTTTACATAGGAACACGAGTTAAGGCTTTGGAATTTAAAGGAGAATATTGTAGTAGAGAAATTTTGGCCTTTATAACCACCATTATAAATAATGAGTCCTTTAGATTTAGTTATGGACGAAATTGTACGGGTGCTTTGGATGATCTAAAAATTAAATTACCAGCAAAAGATAAAAAGACTCCTGATTATGAGTTTATGGAGAGTTACATAAAATCTTTGCCATATAGCGACAGAATTTAACAATTTATAGAAAGGATTATATAATGATACGCAGAAGATTAAAAAATGATCAGCTGAGTAAAATCAGAATATCGGGATTTAAGTCTATCAAAGAATGTGATATCAATTTTAGTAAGATTAACGTTCTTATAGGTAGCAACGGTGCCGGTAAATCTAATTTCATTTCTGCTTTCGCATTATTGCAGAATATACTAAGTAGAAATTTACAAGTAACGGTAGCACAAAGCGGAATTAATTCCTTGTTCTACAAAGGAAGAAAAACTACCGATGAAATCGAATTTGAAGTTTACTTTGGAAACAATTCCTACGGCTTCAATTTGATCCCCACAGATGATAACAGAATTGTGTTCAGAAAAGAATATTTTGGTTATCACGGCAATTTCGACAACGAAAGCAATGTATCTCGTGGCCATAGCGAATCGCTGTGGCAGAATGGTACACACAACAATATTGATGATTATGTAAAGCCAATATTGGAGAAGCAGAACTGGAGAGTTTATCATTTTCACGATACCGGACGCACGGCAAAGGTTAAGCAAGAGCATAACATTTCCAATAATCGTGTTCTTCAATTTGATGCATCGAATCTTGCCGCATTTCTCTACAGATTAAAGAGCAATTACAAGGCAAACTATGATGAAATAGTTAGAACAATCCAGCTTATTGCTCCGTACTTTGATGACTTTATCTTAGAGCCTCAAGAAGGTAACGAAGAACAAATCGTTTTAAGATGGGCACAAAAGGGATGCGAGGACGTATTCAACGCTTCGCAGTTCTCGGATGGTACATTGAGATTCATTTGTCTGGCAACGTTGTTGCTTCAGCCTCACGAGCTTCAACCAGCTACTATCATAGTTGATGAGCCCGAGCTCGGTTTGCACCCCTATGCTATAACCATATTTGCCGAAATGGTAAAACAATTATCTGATGAAAAACAGATAATAATTTCGACTCAGTCTGTAGAACTTCTTAACGAATTCGAAGCAGATGATGTTATTGTAGTAGACAGAAGCGAAAGCGGTTCGGTCTTCAAGCGTCTTAATAGCGAAGAACTTGAGATGTGGCTCGAGGAAGACTATTCTTTGGGCGATCTTTGGAAAAAGAACATTTTGGGAGGTAGACTCTCAAAATGAAAAACGTATATATTTACTGCGAAGGACAAACAGAGGAAGCTTTCATCAACAATGTTTTGAGTCCGTATTTTGCGAACATGGAAATTTGGGTATATCCGATTGTATGCACAACCAAGAGAACGCCATCGAAGAAGTATAAGGGCGGTGTTTCAGATTATGAAAAAATCAAGAAGGAATTATATCTTATTTGCAGCCAGCATCACAATGAAATTGTAACAACGATGTTTGATTATTATGCAATACCCGATAATACTCCTTTGATTGATTGCAACGATTCGGACATATATGCCCGCATAGAAAAAATCGAGGCGGCAATTAACGAAGATATTGGGTTGAGCAACTGTCACTTCAACTTTTCTTTGCACGAGTTTGAGGGACTGTTATTCTCAAACCCCGACTCCTTTAGGTTAATAGCAGATGAGGATGTTGTTCAAAAAATTCAAGAGATGAAAGATGCTGCACCTACGCCCGAACATATCAATAACTCGCCCGAGACAGCTCCGTCCAAAAGACTTGAGGCGTTAATGCCGGGATATGCAAAAGTCAAAAACGGTAGCATATTATCTCAGGATATGGGCATCGATACAATTATGACGAACTGTCAACATTTTTCTGCTTGGATAAAGAAAATTGCTTCATTATAAGTGATAGCACAGAACAAAACATAATAACTCCATGAGACCTATGTGATATAATCCCCTTAGAGCAGACACTTGAAAAACAAAAAGTTTTTAAGACTACTTTAAGGGGATTATTGTTATATCTTTTTTCAAGGTAGTATTGTAACCTTTTCGCCAGTGCTTTTTTAATCCATATAAATTTTGCACTCGGCTAAAACTTTACAATCTCCACCTTGACAAGGCTTTTTGAAAAATTTGTCACCCATCATTGACAATTCTACAATTTTCTGTTTATTTTCAACCAAAAGTTTATTGACAAAAGCTATATCCTGCAATATAATTATCTTATCGGCTCAGCTGAAATTGACCGCGGCATAGCCGAAATATTGAGGAATAGGAGGCGGATGTATGTTTATGTTTTTTTCAGGATGCTGCAAACTCGCCTCAGAGCAGGTCACAAGCGCCTGATTAACACGTGTCTTGTCAAAGGCATTGTCAACGTGTAATCGGGAACCGGCGTAGTCCGGAATCTTTGCGGCGAGAAATCCTCGGGAAGTGTATGAATACAAGATGCTGAATTGTAGCCTTCTGACTTTCCGCGCAGACTGCCTTTTTGCAGGGGCAGTTTGCAACTAAGGATCAAAGCAAGGAGTTAGCAGATGATTGACATCGGCAGTTTAGGAAAAAGGATCGCGGATGCGCGGCATGACTCGGGGCTAACTCAAAAGGATTTAGCCGACAGAGTCGGCGTGACCGCGCAGGCGGTCTCAAAATGGGAGAGGGGAAGCTCCTGTCCCGACATTTCAATCCTCGACGAGATAGCGGACACGCTCGGCGTGTCGGTATCGTCTCTTCTCGGAGTGAAATGACAGCATAACATTCAATAGTTAGATTGTGCTATGAATTTGGGGAGAAACTTTTTGGAAAAAAGTTTTCTCCCCATACCCCTCTTCAAAAACTTTTAAAATTTTGGGGTCCTTTTAGGGTGGCGTAGGATTTTTTCTCCGAAAAAATCCCTCACTGTCGTTTCCGTGTCCGAAAGGTATTGAACCTACAACACGATGTGTTGTTTAAATATGGAGTTCATTTCAAAACAGAGCATATGATAAAATGGGCTGAGCAATTACTTTCCGAAAGTTTTTGACTCGTCCCTTTTTTGTCGAAAGGGCTTTACAAAAATCGAATTGGGTGGTATAATTTTATATTGGGAGAAGCAGAATGAATTATCACTCTTTTCATTTCTGTTTTTTTGCTGCATTTTGATTATTTCTCCCGCCAAGGGAAGAACAATAAAAGGAAGGTCAAATATAATGACATCGAAATTTATAGTGTTCGAGGGCATCGACGGTGCCGGAAAAACAACACAGATAAAGCTTTTGCGCGACAAGCTCGCCGCTCGCGGCATAGAGTGTTACATCACCGCGGAGCCGACGGACATGCCGTCGGGAAAGCGCATCCGTGAGGCACTCTCGGGCAGAGTGAAGACAACGACTGCCGAAATGGCGGATATGTTTGCGCGTGACCGCGTGATACATAATAAAGATGCGAAGAAGGGTATCGACTCACACCTTGAGCGCGGCATTTGCGTTATAAGCGACAGATATTACTATTCTTCCTTGGCATATCAGGGTTCCGAGCTTGGCTATGAGACCGTTGCGGCGCTGAATCTCGACAATCCCGATATCCGCACCCCCGACATCTGTCTCTTTTTAGACCTCTCGCCCGAAAAGAGCCTTGAGAGGATAGGAAAACGCTCCGACACTCCGACCGAGATATACGAGAATTACGACTACCTTGAAAAGACAAGAAAAATGTTTTTTGATGTCTTTGACCGGCTTCGCGCCCGCGGAGAACATATCGAAATAATTGACGCATCGGGCAGTGCAGAAGAAATATCCGACAAAATAATTGACTGCGTTCTTCCGTTGTTCAACTAAAAAATTTGAGGTTTTTATGAAAAAACTTACTAAGCAAGACATTTTCAAAACGATCAAAAACGTCGGGCTGATAATTGTCGGAACGCTGATAATTGCGCTCGGAACATCGCTTTTCATGCTCCCGTACGACCTCGTCACGGGCGGACTTTCGGGATATGCGATAGTTCTCGCCCGGCTGATACCGCCTGAAATTCTCTCGGTCGAGATGATAATCACGATACTGACCTGGTTGCTGTTCTTCCTCGGACTCATCATTCTCGGCAAGTCCTTCGCAATGAAGACGCTGGTTTCAACCATTGTGTATCCGATAGGCGTCGCACTCTTTTCAAACATAACGAGTCCGGATTTTCTCGGCGGATTTTTCAATCTCCAGCTGAGTAAATATTCGGGCGTGGGAGTTCTTCTCGCCGCAGTATTCAGTGGAGTATTGGTCGGACTCGGCTGTGCGCTCTCGTTCCTCGGCGGAGGCTCAACAGGCGGAGTTGACGTTATCGCATTCGTTATATGCAAGATTTTCAAAAAACTGCGCAGTTCGGTCGTCATATTTGCCGTTGATGCGACTGCGGTCATATTCGGAATGTTCGTCATCGGTGACTTTGTTCTCTCGCTTTTGGGTATTGCATCGGCGTTCGTGGCGGCACTTATGGTCGATAAGGTGTTTATCGGCGGCTCCAAGGCTTTCGTTGCTCATATAGTAACCGGCAAATACGAGGAGATAAACAAGTTGATAATCGAAAAACTCGACAGAACAACCACCGTGCTTGATGTGACGGGCGGCTATTCCGGCGATAAAAAGAAGATGCTTATGGTGTCCTTTTCAATGAATGAATACTCCGAGCTTATGAATATTATAACAAAAACCGACCGCGAGGCATTCATGACAGTAAATCAGGCGCATGAGATAAACGGCGAGGGCTGGACTAAATACGATTATAAAAAGCATTGAATATAATAAAAAAATGGGAACTCGGCACAAAGCGAAGCTCCCATTTTTCTATTAAAAGCAAAATACCGCAGAGTAAAAAGTCAGCTTTCAAGCTGTCTGCCGAGGAAGCTTGCCGCGGTTTGTATGAGTTTCATTTCAACCGACTCGGGCACTGTGTCGGACTCTACCGGCTGAAGTGACGCTACGCAACCGACGACATCACCCTCGCTGACGATCGGCATGGCACAGCTGACAAAATGTCCGCCGCCGTCCGCCGTGACAGGGGCCTTTGCCTCGCCCTGCTTGTGGGTATAAAGCGTGCGCTTTTCCATTGCACGCTCAAGCTCGTCGGAAAGCCGCTTGTCCATATATTCCTTTTTCGGCACGCCCGACGATGCTACAACGCTGTCTCGGTCGCATATGACTACCGACAGCTCGCATGTCTTGTGCAGAGTCTCGGCATACTGCGCGGCAAACGCCGTCAGCTCACCGATAGGGGAGTACTTTTTGAAAATAACCTCTCCGTCGCGGTCAGTGAAAATCTCAAGCGGGTCGCCTTCGCGGATACGCATGGTTCTTCTTATTTCCTTCGGTATGACGACTCGTCCGAGGTCGTCGATACGCCTTACTATTCCTGTTGCTTTCATATATTTCTCCATTCCGCCGCCGCAAGGCGGCAAAAAAATTGCTTGTAATATCTGTTTCCACGGCAAAAGACGTGGATAAATCGACATATTCCTTTATGAGGGAGCTTTTGCCATTTATGCGATTTTTTCGTAGGTACAAACCTCTGCAAATAAAGTTTTTTTGTTTCCTGCTCTGTTATTATTTGTTTCTGCCAAGCAAAATATACCTTGATTTTGTTTTTTTATCAAACTTCAAAATTTTGAATAAACAGTTCCTTTATTTCAGGCTTGAATTCATTTCAGGCAAATGGTAAAGCAGCTCTGCAAAGCTTTCCGGCGGGGCGAAACAAAAAATCATTGACAAATGTCGAACATAGTGGTATAATATACGGTGTATACCGATACACTTTCCTATTATGTCGGTAAAAAAAACAATTCTTTCGCTATTCCCATTGTCATTTTAATCTTAAACACAAGGGAGCATTCACTATAATGAAACTTAATCAATTTTTTGCAGGTAAACTCCGAAAGGGCGTTCTTCTCATCATCGACTGCTATATTTTTTGTGTCGTAACATGTGCATATTACATTTCTTTGCAATTGGTCGTAGATTCGTACACCGATACGGGCAAGATGTTTGCAAACGCAGGGATCATACTCGCATGTATCCTTGTCGCAAGACTCATTTTAGGAGTCTACAACAGTGTTTGGCGATACACCAATACGCTTTCCTACATCAAACTCATTATTGCTGACGCTATCGGAACGATTGCGGCAGGCATTATTGTCTGGATAGCTCAACTGAGCGTAGGATATGAGATATTTTTGATACTCACACCCATAAACTGCCTTTTAACGCTTTCATCAAGATATTGTTACAGAATATACTACAAGCGTACACACAAAGCGCCTGTTGACGAAAGCAAGATGATAAATATTGCGATTATCGGCGCCGGTCAGCTCGGAGCCTTCCTTGCAAATGAGTTGCTTTGCAACCATCAGTCGACCTACAAGCCGATGTTCTTCATAGATAAGGACCCACAGAAGATCGGAAACAATGTGGTTGGACTTAAGGTATATCCCGAAGACGAGCAGACGCTTAAGCTCATAAAAGAGCAGAAAATAACGCAACTCTTTGTCGCCGTTGCGAATCTTGACAATGAGGAAGCAACAAGACTGTTTGAATTTTACAGTAAAACAAAGTGTAAGCTTAAGATCTACGACATTCCCGTCAAGGACTTCATCCGCGGCGATGACAATGACGAAAAGGGAAAGGTCATTCGTGACTTCCAGATTGAAGATTTGCTGTTCCGCAAGCCCATGAAGATAAACAACTCCGCAACGAGAGCATACTATTCGGGCAAGACGATACTCGTGACGGGCGGCGGAGGCTCAATCGGAAGCGAGCTTTGCCGTCAGATTGCAAGATGCGCTCCGAAAAAGCTCATCATTCTTGATATATACGAGAATAATGCTTACGAAATTCAGCAGGAGCTTAAGAGAAAATACGGCGAAAATCTTGACCTTGCGGTCGAGATCGCGTCTGTAAGAGACCGCGACAGGCTTGATGCCATATTCAACGCATACAGACCCGACATCGTTTTCCACGCCGCCGCGCACAAGCACGTTCCGCTCATGGAGCATAGCGGTTGCGAGGCGATAAAGAACAATGTCATGGGAACCTTTAACACCGCCGACATGGCAGAGAAGTACGGAACCGAAAAATTCATACTTATCTCCACCGACAAGGCAGTTAACCCGACGAACATCATGGGTGCGTCAAAGAGAATGTGCGAGATGGTCATTCAGTGCCGTACGGACAGCGAGACGCTATTTATGGCGGTTCGTTTCGGAAACGTTCTCGGTTCAAACGGCTCGGTAATTCCGCTCTTCCGTGAGCAGATAAAGCAGGGCGGACCGGTCACGATTACAGACAAACGTATTATCAGATACTTTATGACGATTCCCGAAGCCAGCCAGCTCGTTATGCAGGCGGGATTTATGGCGAAGGACGGCGAGCTGTTCGTACTTGATATGGGCAAGCCGGTCAAGATATACGACCTTGCTTACAATATGATCAAGCTCTCGGGCTTTACTCCCAATGAGGACATCAAGATCGAGGAAATAGGACTTCGCCCCGGCGAGAAGCTTTACGAGGAACTGCTCATAAAGACCGAACACCTTGAGAAGACCGACAACAAAAAAATCTTCATAGAGAAGGACAAACCGCTCTCGCGCGAGGAAGTTCGCGAGAAGCTGATCATTTTGAGAGACGCTGTTGCGGAATCAAAAGGCGAGATTGCATCTCCGCTCATTAAAGAAGCGATGAAGCGAGCGGTTCCCACGTTCGTTGACCCCGAAGAGGTTAACAAAAACGCCGAGAGATCTAAAGAAATGAAGATGACGAAAGATAATATTGAGGTTGTTCATCAATAAAACAAACACAAAAACGCAGAGGATGATTCTTCTGCGTTTTTGTGTTGTTCTATTGTTTTGAAATCAGCCTCAGCTCAAAAAAAGAGAAGACTTTTTCAGTCATACGGTTTTGGATTGTCTGTAAGTCCCAACAAATAATCGACCGATACCCCATAGAACTTGGCAAGTTTTATCAAAACCGGAATGGGCGGCTGTCTTTGTCCGTTTTCATACTGTGAATATGTGTTCTGTTTAATGTGCAGGTACTCGGCGAGTTCCTGCTGTTTTTTATCCGCATCTTCGCGCAAATCTCTCAATCTCATGCACATTCTCCTTTCTCATTTGCATTTTTTCACAGTTTTTCGCCTTTTTTTCACATTTCTCTTGATTTTATTATAAAAATCTCCAATTGAGATATTGACAAACATCTCAATTTGTGATATAATCGTTCCGAAATCACTTAAAGAGTATTCTATATGAATGAAAAATATGCCCTATCTGCGATGCAGATGTTAGGGCGAAGACACACATTATAACAGTTGAGATACCATTCGAATAGGTTACTCAGTCGATCGTACCAAAACGGTTATTGTCAAACTAGTATAATAGGTGTAATTTCAAAAGCATAAATGCATCAAAGCAGACTTTGTCAAAAAAAGTTTGCACTTGATGTCGGCAACATGGAGGTAAATATGGCAGTAGTAGAAGTAGTAACATGTAATGCAGGTCCGGATATATTTGCATGGAAGCATCCGAATAGCGAGTTGGGTACATGGACTCAACTCATAGTAAACGAGAGCCAAGAGGCGATTTTGTTTAAAGGAGGCATTGCCTGTGATGTATTCGGTGCCGGTCGTCACGTGTTGGACACCAAAAACATTCCGATTTTAAGCAAGCTCGTGAATCTCCCCTTTGGAGGCAGATCTCCGTTTACAGCCGAGGTATGGTTTGTAAACAAAGTTTTCTCGCTGGATATCAAGTGGGGAACGTCAACACCGATTCAGTTGCAAGACCCTAAATACAAGGTGTTTGTTCCCGTGCGTGCGTTTGGCCAATTCGGTATTCAAATTGAGGACTCCAAGAAGTTTGTTATGAAGTTAGTCGGCACGCTTCCTGTGTTTGATAAGGCAAGTATCATCAAATATTTCCGCGGTGTCTATCTGACCAAGGCGAAGGATGCCATTTCGTCGTACCTGATACATAAATCCATCAGTGTGCTTGAAATCAACGCCTATTTGGACGAGATTTCGACTTACTTAAAAGAGAAAATCGCTCCTCATTTTGAGGAGTTCGGAATCGCTCTATCCTCGTTCTATGTGAACGATATAAATGTACCTGAGGATGACAGTGCGGTCATTCAGCTTAAAAAAGCGCTGGCTAAGCGTGCCGAAATGGATATTGTCGGTTATAGTTATCAGCAGGAGCGTTCTTTCGACACCTTGGAGGGTGCCGCCACCAATCCGGGTTCTGCGCAAAGTGCCTTTATGGGTGCCGGCATGGGTCTTGGTATGGGCGTCGGCATGGGAAATGTCATGGGCGCGCAGTTCGGCGGTGTTGCTCAAAATTTGAATGTGACTACAAAACAGTGCCCCAAGTGCCACGCGAATATTGATGCAAATGTGCGTTTCTGTTCCTCTTGCGGAGCAGATACCCAAAAAGCTGCTGATTCAGATGTGAAAGAAATCGTTTGTTCCTCCTGCTCCGCCAAACTCAGTAAAACCTCAAAATTCTGCCCTGAATGCGGAAAGAAGTACAACCCCTGCGCAAAGTGCGGTGCGGACATGCCGGAAAAAGCGTCGGTTTGTACTTCTTGTGGAGCCAAAGCTCCCAAAAAATGTCCCCGTTGCCAAGCATTGGTTACCGGAAAATTCTGTCCTGAGTGTGGATATTCCATGGTTGTTATTTGTTCCGGTTGCGGTAAGCAATTGGAAGACAATGTTAAATTCTGCCCCGACTGCGGAACATTAGTAAAATAAGGAGGCATTTCTATGAAAAAAGGCGGAAAGGTATTAACCCTTGTATGTGGCTTGTTGGCAATTGGTCTTACGGTATTGCTGTTTGCCCTGCTCGTCGACGATCTGTTTGTCGTTACAATAAAATGGATGTCTGTGTGCTTTGTCGTGTTGGCTGAAGTTGCCTTTTTGACTAAAACCCTCAAAGGCGGCAATGACATCATTATGAACGCACAGCACATCATCGGGGTGGTGTACATCGTAGCGACCGTTGTCTTGGCGATCATTTTCGTGAATGTATCAGACCCCAACATCAAGCATTTCATTGCTTGGGAGAGTGTGACGTTGGTCGTCACAGCGATTTTGGATTTGACGATCTGGAACTTTTCCAAACATGCGGCAAAAAGCGATGCCGCCTTGGCAGGAGCGCAGAATGTTCTGAACACTTGCACGACATTGGCTGATGAGATTTCTGTTTCTTATCGCGGTACCGAGTTTTCTAAGGAACTTGCCGAAATCAAAGAGATGCTTCGTTTTTCGGACAATTCCGTGCTTTCGGGTGGAGAAGATCAGATTATGGCGCACCTGCTGGGATTGCAGGAATTGTTGAACGCCGAAGAACCCGAAAAGCAAAAGGTTTCCGAAAAAATCAATGATATAAAAGCTTCGATTAAAATCAGAAGTTCTTATATAAAAAACGCCCAAAGGGGTAAATTCTAATCATTTGGAGGAAAAACAACAATGGGAAACAATAAGAATTCCTACTCATGGCCGCTGATCATTTTGCTTTTGATCGTATTTTGGCCGGTCGGTTTGTACTTGCTTTACAAAAAGGCACAATCCGATAAAAAGACCGCATTAACGGCAGCAAAGCTGTTAAATGGACTCGGCACATTCTTCATTATTTTCGGTGTGATAACTTTGTTTGCGGTGATCGGTGTTTTCTATCTGATCCTTGGTATCGTCTTAAAAAAGTTTGCCAAGAAGCTCAAAGAGTCTGCCGACAACGTCAAGAAGTATTTGACCATAGTCATAAACGGCAATGTCCGTCAACTTGACGCCATTTCTGCCACCGTAGGCAAGCCTTATGATGCAGTCAAGGCAGATCTTCAAAAGATGATCGATGACGGTTACTTCAAAAATGCCTACATTGATGAAGCTGCTCGTGAAATCGTACTTGCGCAACCCACTGCACAAGCAAATTCCGCGCCGATGGGTACTGCTTCTGCTACTGTAACTACCCGTGTGGTTGCTTGTCCTTGCTGTGGAGCAAACAATACCATTTCCGGTGCAACAGGCGAGTGTGAATATTGTGGTTCTCCCTTGTCCTAATCGTTTGTCGGACTCAATAGGATCGAGCGCTACATTTTTAAAATTAATAACGCATACAAAATAAAAAATAGCAACCCCCTCCGCGGATGACCGCAGAGGGGGTTGCTGAATAATGTCTCTGTTATTCAAGTTTTCCTATTGATTCTGTCTGTCACTGAAAAGGATCGACCGGCTCGGAATTGGGATCCTGTGCCGGCTCCTTCATCGCCTTCAGTGCCATGTAGAAGTTTGCTCTTGCGGCAAGCTGATACGGATAGACGAACAAGACACCTACGCCGCAGCAAAGAGCTCCGAGCAGCATCCAGCCTATAAAGCTGAAATCAAGGCAGAAGAGCTGCCATTTGTTGCCCTTCATCATTTCCTGACTTTCGTCAAGGCACTGCTTCCACTCCTTCGTCGGGTCATCCTGAAGTATATAGGGTGCCATTGAATATGCGTACGCTTTTACTATTCCGGGAATGATGAACAGAAGCGACCAGAGAAATGTAAAGATCGACGTCAGGAGATAGAGCAGAAACGACTGCGTGAAATTCTCCTTAAATCCGACGAATATTTCCCCGATATCGATATCCTGCTTGCCCTTGACAAGATTGACACATACCCTGCAGAGTCCGAAGAGAAGGGGCCCTACTATTACTATTGAGGCTATTCCGCAGGTGATGCCGCTTGCCGCACCTACAATAGCAGAGTAGACAAGATAGACCACGAGCAACATAAGCCAGGGCTTAGCAAAGATATTGCCGCCGAGCTGCTCTCTTGCGTTTTTTCTGAGAATCGAATTTTCAATCATGTTGAACCTCCTTGAATGAGAAAATTTTATGGAATTCGTTTCTTTATTGTTCCATATGCGCATTATATAACATTTATTCGTTTATTGCAAGCCTTTTTGTTTTTTTTAAATATTTTTTTGCATTTTTTTGAAAAAACTATTGACATGCGCGATTTATGATGATATAATAGTAAACTGCATTATAATCGCTTAGACTGTCCTCGCATAGACGGAAAAGCGGTACGAATTTGACAAGATCCGATAAAAAACAAGGATTTTGTCCATTCAGTAAAGAATACATTGAATGGAGTGATTGATTTAATGGTCAACGTAAAAGAGCAAAAACTCGGCAAGAACACGAGAATGTCCTTTTCCCGTTCGCGATTCAATCTGGAGCTTCCCAACCTCGTTGAGATCCAGACCAAATCGTTCAAGTGGTTCCTCGAGGAAGGACTTATGGAGGTGCTTCGCGACGTATCCCCCATTACCGACTACTCGGGCAATCTGTCAATAGACTTTATTTCATATTCTATTGATACTCAGCCCAAGTACTCCGTTGAGGAGTGCAAGGAGCGCGACGTAAACTATGCGGCGCCCCTCAAGGTCAACGTCCGTCTTACAAACAAGGCGGCAGGCGACGTTAAGTACTCGGACATCTACCTTGGTGACTTCCCGATAATGACCGAAAACGGAACCTTCGTTATAAACGGCGCGGAGAGAGTTATCGTCTCCCAGCTCGTTCGTTCTCCCGGTATGTACTATGCGTCCGAGGTAGACAAGAGCGGTAAGAAGATGTACTCGGCTCAGGTCATACCTTACAGAGGAGCATGGCTTGAATATGAGAGTGACATAAACGGAATTCTTTACGTTCGTATAGATAAAAACCGCAAGCTTCCCTTGACGGTCTTTATTCGTGCGCTCGGAATCACTCACAGAGAAGATATATTCAAAATGTTCGGCGAGGATGCAAGACTTATCGCGACTCTTGAGAAGGATGAGAGCGAAAGACTTGCGGACGAGAACGGAACGGACCCCACGGTCGAATCCTTGAAGGAGATATACAAGAAGCTCCGTCCCGGAGAGCCTCCGCTCGTTGAGTCTGCCCAGCAGCTCCTTACCAATCTCTTCTTTGATGCAAAGAGATATGACATCGCAACCGTCGGACGTTACAAGTTCGACTCCAAGATGGCAATACACTCCCGTATCGCGAACCGCAAGCTCTCCGAGGATGTCGTAAGTCCTCTTACAGGCGAGCTGCTCTATACGGCAGGCACTGTTCTCACGCCCGATATGGCTCTCAATATCGAACACAACGCCGTAAACGAGGTCTCCATCGAGCTTGAAAACGGAGATATTATAAAGGTAGTTTCCAACAATACGATAGAGCCTGAGTATGTACTCGGCTTCGACCTTAAGGACTGCGGCGTTAACGAGAAGGCAAGAGTTGCCGTACTCGTTGATATCATGCAGCAGTGCGAGGGAGACGTTGACGCTATCAAGGAAATGGCAAAGGAAAGAATTGCAGAGCTTTGCCCCAAGCACATCACAAAGGACGACATTTTCGCAACGATAAGCTACATGCTCAATCTCACGCACGATGTCGGCTCGGTTGACGATATCGACCACCTCGGAAACAGACGTGTCCGTTCTGTCGGCGAACAGCTTCAGAACCAGATGAGAATCGGTTTCTCCAGAATGGATAAGATTATAAAGGAAAGAATGACGACTCAGGACTCCGAAAAGCTCACTCCTCAGGCGCTCATAAATACTCGTCCCGTAGCTACTGCTATCCGCGAGTTCTTTGGCTCCTCGCAGCTCTCTCAGTTCATGGACCAGAACAACCCTCTTGCAGAGCTTACACACAAGAGACGTCTTTCCGCACTCGGTCCCGGAGGTCTTTCACGTGACCGCGCGTCCTTCGATGTCCGTGACGTTCACTACACCCACTACGGTCGTATGTGTCCTATCGAGACTCCCGAAGGTCCCAACATCGGTCTTATCTCCTACCTTACAACATACGCACGTATCAGCGACTACGGCTTCATAGAGGCTCCTTACCGCAAGGTTGAGCATATCACTCTCGCCGACGGCAGCGTTGAGCACAAGGTCACGGATGAGGTCGTTTACATGACCGCAGACGTTGAGGACAAGTACATCGTTGCTCAGGGTAACGAACCTCTCGACGAAAACGGACACTTTATAAATAAAAAGGTAACAGCCCGTGACCGCACGGAGATCATGGAGGTCGATGTATCCAAGATCGACTTCATGGACGTATCTCCTAAGATGGTCGTATCGGTTGCTACCGCATGCATACCCTTCCTTGAAAACGACGATAACTCCCGTGCGCTTATGGGATCGAACATGCAGAAGCAGGCAGTGCCGCTCCTCACGACCGATTCTCCTATCGTCGGAACAGGTATGGAATACAAGGCTGCGGTTGACTCCGGTGTCGTTGTAGTTGCCAAAAACGCAGGTGTTGTTGAGCGCGTCGACGCAAATTCGATCACCATTCTCGGCGACGACGGACACAAGGACGTATACAGCCTTATAAAGTTCAAGAGAAGCAACCAATCCAACTGCGTAAACCAGAAGCCGATTGTCAGACGCGGTCAGAAGGTCGAGGCAGGCGAGGTCATTGCAGACGGACCGGCTACCTGCAACGGTGAGATTTCGCTGGGTAAGAACGCTCTTATCGGATTCATGACATGGGAAGGTTACAACTACGAGGACGCAGTCCTTCTTAACGAAAAGCTCGTAAGAGACGACGTTTATACGTCAATTCATATAGAAGAATACACCCACGAGGCAAGAGACACGAAGCTCGGTCCGGAAGAGATCACCCGCGAGATTCCCAACGTCGGTGAAGACGCGCTTAAGGATCTTAACGCAGAAGGTATCGTCAAGAAGGGAACCGAGGTAAGAGCCGGAGACATTCTCGTAGGTAAGATAACTCCCAAGGGGGAGACAGAGCTTACCGCGGAAGAGAGACTTCTCCGCGCCATCTTCGGTGAGAAGGCAAGAGAAGTAAGAGATACGTCTCTCCGCGTTCCTCACGGTGAATCGGGTGTCGTTGTCGACGTTCGCGTCTTCTCGCACGAGGCAGGCGACGAGCTTCCCGCAGGTGTTAACAAAGTAGTTAAGCTTTACATCGCACAAAAGAGAAAGATATCTGTCGGAGACAAGATGGCAGGCCGTCACGGTAACAAGGGTGTCGTTTCCCGCATCCTTCCTCCCGAAGACATGCCCTTCCTTCCCGACGGAACTCCTCTTGATATCTGTTTGAACCCTCTCGGCGTTCCTTCACGTATGAATATCGGTCAGGTGCTTGAGGTACACCTCGGAATCGCAGCTAAGAAGCTCGGTTGGAAGATCATGACACCTGTATTTGACGGTGCCAATGAAAAAGACATCGCAGAGTGCCTCCGCATGGCAGGATATTGCCGTGACCTCTTCGCAAACGAAAATCCCGAAGGCAAAGAGCTTTACGAGGAGATCGTTAAGGAAGACGGAGATAAGGAATACAGGCTACTCTCTCCCGAGGAAAAGGCTGACAAGGCTTACTGCGAGAGCCTCAGACTTCAGAAGAAGCTCAAGCTCTTCGACGGTAAGATGACGGTATATGACGGACGTACGGGCGATGCGTTTGACAACCCCGTAACGGTAGGTATCATGTACTACTTGAAGCTCCACCACCTCGTTGACGATAAGGTACACGCACGTTCCAACGGTCCTTACTCTCTCGTAACTCAGCAGCCTCTCGGCGGTAAAGCGCAGTTCGGCGGTCAGAGATTCGGTGAGATGGAGGTTTGGGCGCTCGAGGCTTACGGTGCCGCATACACGCTTCAGGAGATACTTACGGTCAAGTCCGACGATATCAACGGACGCCGCAAGGCTTACGAGGCTATCATCAAGGGTCAGAATATCCCCACTCCCGGTGTTCCCGAGTCGTTTAAGGTTCTCGTAAAAGAGCTTCAGGCTCTCGCACTTGATGTCCGCGTACTTGATAAGAACGGCGAGGAAATTCAGCTTTCGAGTATATGTAACGAGGACGACGTTCCTCCTTACTCTCACAGAGCTCTTGACATTCCCGACTTCTCAAGCTTTGACTCGGACGAGGACGAGCTTAAGGATTCCTTCCAAATCGAGGACGAGGACGGAAACGTTATCGAGGATGAAGAGGTATTCGAAACCTACGATGACTCCGACGAGTTTTAATTGAAAATACGCCACTCAAACGGAGGGGCAGATCCTCTCCGTTTGAAGAGAAAAATTTTATAAATACAGATACAGTTAGGAGAACAGCTGTGGAACATAATGAATTTTCATCAATAAAAATTGGTCTGGCATCTCCGGAAATGATCAGAGAGTGGTCTTATGGCGAGGTAACAAAGCCCGAGACTATCAATTACAGAACGCTCAAGGCAGAGGTAGGCGGTCTTTTCTGTGAACGCATTTTCGGTCCTACGAAGGACGGCGCTTGTATGTGCGGAAAGTACAAAAATTCGCACTCCAAGGAAGTCAGAAAGTGCGAAAAGTGCGGCGTTGACGTAACGACAAAGAAGGTAAGACGCGAGAGAATGGGACACATTGAGCTTGCAGCTCCCGTGTCGCACATCTGGTACTTCAAGACCATTCCTTCGAGAATGGCTCACATACTTGACATGTCGCAAAAGCAACTCGAACAGGTACTTTACTTTGCGGAGAACGTAGTTCTTGATTCCGGATCCACTCCTATCCCCGTCGGAACCGTGCTTTCGGAAAAGCAGTACGTGGAGTACCGCGAAATGTACGAGGATGAATTCCGCGTCGGTATGGGTGCGGCGGCTATCAAAGAGCTCCTTTCCAAAATCGACGTAGAGGCTCTTTCCGCCGAGATAAAGAACGAGCTTATCACCGCAACAGGTCAGAAGAAAACAAGGCTCATCAAGAGACTTGAGGTAGTTGAGGCATTCAGAAAGTCTGGCAACAAGCTTGAATGGATGATCCTTGACGTTATCCCCGTTCTTCCTCCCGATATCCGCCCAATGGTCCAGCTTGACGGCGGAAGATTTGCGTCAAGCGATCTCAACGAGCTTTACAGACGAGTTATTTCAAGAAACAACCGTCTTAAAAAGCTCCTTGAGATAAAAACTCCCGAAATCGTTGTCAGAAACGAGAAGAGAATGCTTCAGGAGGCAGTCGACGCTCTTATCGACAACGGAAGACGCGGAAAGCCCGTAACAGGCTCTTCCAACCGTCCGTATAAGTCTCTCTCCGAGATGCTTCGCGGTAAGCAGGGACGTTTCCGTCAGAACCTGCTCGGTAAGCGTGTTGACTATTCCGGCCGTTCGGTTATCGTCGTAGGTCCTCAGCTCAAAATATACCAGTGCGGACTTCCCCGCGAGATGGCTCTCGAACTTTTCAAGCCCTTCGTTGTCAAGAGACTTGTCGAAATGGGCAAGGCTACCAACGTAAAGGACGCTCAGAAGAAGATAGAGAGAGTTTTCCCCGAGGTTTGGGATGCACTTGAAAACGTGATCAAAGAACACCCCGTCCTTCTCAACCGTGCGCCTACTCTTCACCGTCTGTCGATTCAGGCGTTTGAGCCGGTACTTGTTGACGGACGTGCAATAAAGCTTCATCCCCTTGTTTGTACCGCATTTAACGCCGACTTTGACGGCGACCAGATGCCCGTACACGTTCCGCTGTCCGCTGAGGCGCAGGCTGAGGCAAGATTCCTCATGCTTTCGGCTAACAACCTACTCAAACCCATGGACGGACGTGCAGTTGCAACGCCTACGCAGGATATGATCCTCGGTTCCTACTACCTTACGATGCTTAAGGACGGCGAGCCGGGCGAGGGCAAGGCGTTCAGAGACTTCAACGAGGCTGTCATGGCTTACGAGAACGGAATCATCGGTCTCCATGCCAAGATAAAGGTCAGAGTTGAAAAGGAAATTGACGGCGTTGTAAAACACAAGGTCATCGAGACGACTCTCGGACGGCTCATTTTCAACCGTCCCCTTCCTCAGGACCTCGGATTTGTTGACAGAACAAAGCCCGAGAACGAGTTTGCTCTTGAAATAGAGCAGGTCGTTAAGAAGAAGCAGCTCGGTCAGATCATCGACTACTGCATAAAGAAGCACGGCAGTGCTGTCTGCGCAAATATGCTCGACGAGATCAAGGCTATGGGCTACAAGTATTCAACGAAGGCTTCCTTCTCTATCTCGGTTTACGATATGACTATTCCGGAGGAGAAGAAGAATTATATCGAACAGGCTCAGAAGGACGTTGATAAGATCGGAAAATACTTCATGCGAGGCGAGCTCTCCGAAGAAGAGAGATACAACTCGGTCATCAAGGTATGGAACGAGACGACAGAGAACGTCACAAACGCACTCAACAACTCCTTCTCAACCTACAACCCAATCAAGATCATGGCGGACTCCGGTGCGCGTGGATCTATGACACAGATGCGTCAGCTTGCCGGTATGCGCGGACTCATGTTCTCCGCTACAGGTAAGACGATGGAGATCCCGATCAAATCCAACTTCCGTGAAGGTCTTAACATCACAGAGTACTTTATGGGCGCCCGTTCGTCCCGTAAGTCGCTTTCCGATACCGCTCTCCGTACCGCGGACTCCGGATACCTCACCCGCCGTCTCGTAGACGTTGCTCAGGAGGTCATCATCAGAGAAGAGAAGTGCGATACCACAAAGGGCGCTTGGGTCAATGACATCATGGACGACAAGAACGTTCTTGAGCCTCTGTCCGACAGAATCATCGGCCGTTACACAATGGGTCCCGTTATTCACCCCGAAACAGGAGAGGTTCTCGTTGAGGACGACGTAATGATCACCGACGAAATGGCTGCCGCAATAACAAAGGCGGGCATTGATAAGGTATATATCAGAACTGTAATTCAGTGTCACGCAAAGCACGGTATATGCGCTCACTGCTACGGCGCGGACCTGGCTTCCGGTAAGCCTGTCAATATCGGTGAGGCAGTAGGTATCATCGCCGCTCAGTCTATCGGTGAACCCGGTACACAGCTGACGATGAGAACCTTCCACTCCGGCGGTGTCGCAGGAAGCGATATCACCCAAGGTCTTCCCCGTGTTGAGGAGCTGTTTGAGGCAAGACAGCCCAAGAAAGCGGCTATCATGGCTGAGGTTTCGGGAACGGTTCACGTTCAGGCAGGCGAAATTCCCGGCATGAACGTCCTCTCGATACACGCAGACCATACAGGTGACCTTACAACTCAGGATTACAAGAAGATAGACGTTCCTTACGGAACAAGGCTTGCAATAAACGACGGCGACCACGTCGAAAAGGGCGATGCTCTCACAGAGGGAAGCAAGGCACCCGCAGACATCATGAGAATTCTCGGACTTGATGCCGTATATGAATATGTCATCAAGGAGACTCAGAAGGTCTACCGCTCGCAGTCCTGTAATGTTAACGACAAGCACATCGAGATCATCGCTCGTCAGATGACCAGAAAGGTAAGAATCGATGACGGCGGAGATACAGATCTGCTCATGGGCGAGCTTGTGGACGTAACCGAGTTTGAGGAGCAGAACAACAAGATCAAGGCAAGAGTCGAAGCAGGCGAAGACGAGCTTAAGGAGGCAGTCGGCGGTCCCGTACTTCTCGGTATCACGAAGGCATCCTTGCAGACAGAGTCCTTCCTCTCTGCCGCATCCTTCCAGGAGACTACGAAGGTTCTTACCGATGCGGCTATCCGCGGTAAGGTAGACAACCTGCTCGGTCTTAAGGAGAATGTCATTATCGGTAAGCTCATTCCTGCCGGAACAGGTATGGCATGCTACCGCAATATTGACGTTGCGAAGGCGGATGAAGTAACATCCGACACAGAAAACACAACAGCAGCAGTTTAATATCCTTAAAGCCCTTTCGAGAGAATTTTGCTCCTCGAAAGGGCTTTTATTTCCGCAAAAAGTGTTTTTGACTAATTATTTATGAGTTTAGATAATTTTTTTGTGTAAAACAGAGAAATTATCTGCGATTTTTATTGACACTTGACAAAAAAACATGTCAATGCTATAATAATACCGTGTGTGAGCACCCTAAAGGGGTGATTTGCGCCCAAAAACGAGCCAAAGCTCCGTATGGGGGCACTTTGCGCTCTTAAATACAGGCAGATACGCATCAACTCTTTTATGCGTCTGTAATATAAACATTAAATTACTAAAAGAAGGAGGATAATCAGGAAGAATGCCAACCTTTAACCAGCTCGTAAGACAAGGCCGTCAGGACAAAACTTACAAGTCTAAGGCTCCTGTACTTCAGGTAGGTCTTAACACACTTGCAAACAAGTCCACAGACACACCCGCACCTCAGAAAAGAGGCGTTTGCACAAAGGTTTCGACAACAAGCCCCAAGAAGCCTAACTCCGCTCTCCGTAAGATTGCCAGAGTAAGACTTACAAACGGACTTGAGGCAACCACCTACATTCCCGGAATCGGACACAACCTTCAGGAGCACTCTGTAGTTCTTATCAGAGGCGGAAGAGTACGTGACCTCCCCGGTGTGCGTTACCACATTATTCGCGGTACGCTCGATGCTCAGGGTGTTGCAAACCGTAAGCAGAGCCGTTCCAAATACGGCGCAAAGAGACCGAAGAAGTAATATTCGGCTCACAAATTAAGCCCGCTCGCTTCACGAAAGACGTGACGCGCGGAGACAACAAAGGTGATAAAGCAATTATATCAGTCGTTCCTGTTATCCTTTTTAATGTTTATGTTAACCGGACGCACATACAGAAGTATTGCTTTTGAGTACCTATGATTTCATTTTTAAAATTTGATGAAGGAGGGAAGTACAGTGCCAAGAAGAGGTAAAATTTCCAAAAGAGACGTATTGCCGGATCCTATGTACGGAAGTAAGCTCGTAACAAAGCTTATCAACAACGTAATGTATGACGGCAAGAAGGGTGTTGCTCAGACTATCGTATATGATGCATTTGCCATCGTTGAAGAAAAGGTAGGACAGAACGCTCTTGAAGTATTCCAGGAAGCACTTGAAAATCTCAAGCCCCAGCTTGAAGTCAAGGCTCGCCGCGTAGGTGGTTCAACCTATCAGGTTCCTATGGAAGTAAGAGCAGAGAGACAGCAGACACTCGCATTGCGTTGGCTCGTAGGCTTTTCAAGAAAGCGCGGCGAACGCACAATGGCAGAAAGACTCGCAGCCGAGATAGTTGATGCTAAGAACAGCATGGGCGGAGCTTTCAAGAAGAGAGAAGAAATGCACAGAATGGCAGAAGCAAACAAGGCTTTTGCTCACTACAGATATTAATATCAAGGAGACCAATAAATGCCAAGAGAATATTCACTTGCTAAAACAAGAAATATCGGTATTATGGCTCACATCGACGCAGGTAAAACGACCACGACCGAGAGAATCCTGTTCTACACAGGTAAGACTCACAAGATCGGTGAGACTCACGAGGGTGCTGCAACGATGGACTGGATGGTTCAGGAGCAGGAGAGAGGTATCACCATTACTTCTGCGGCTACCACCTGTTATTGGGCTCATTCCGAATACCACAATGACCCCGAGGCTGTAAAGGCAAACGCACACCGTATCAATATCATTGATACCCCCGGTCACGTTGACTTCACGGTCGAGGTTGAGCGTTCGCTCCGTGTCCTTGACGGATCGGTTACCGTTCTTTGTGCAAAGGGCGGAGTTGAGCCTCAGTCAGAGACAGTCTGGAGACAGGCGGACAAGTACCACGTCCCCAGAATGGCTTATGTAAACAAGATGGACATTACCGGTGCTGATTTCTACCGTGTCATTGACATGATGAGAGACAGACTTAAGGCTAACGCAGTTCCGATCCAGCTTCCTATCGGCAAGGAGATGACCTTTAAGGGTATCGTCGACCTTATCGAGATGAAGGCTGAAGTCTACTACGACGAGCTTGGTAAGGACATGAGAGAAGAGGATATCCCCGAGGATATGCTCGAACTCGCAGAGGAATACAGAGCTAAGATGGTCGAAGCAGCCGCTGAGGTTGACGACAATCTTATGGAAAAATTCCTCATGGAAGAGGAGATCACAAAGGAAGAGCTTAAGGCTGCTATCCGTAAGGCTACCATCGACAACAAGATGGTTCCCGTAGTTTGCGGTTCCTCTTACAGAAACAAGGGCGTTCAGAAGCTTCTTGACGCCGTTGTCGACTTCATGCCTTCTCCTCTTGACGTCCCCGCTATCAAGGGTATCGACGTCAATACAGGCGAAGAGTGTGAAAGACCTTCCGATGACAACGCTCCTTTCTCGGCGCTTGCATTTAAGATCGCTACCGACCCGTTCGTAGGAAAGCTTTGCTTCTTCCGCGTATACTCGGGACACCTCAATGCGGGAGAGACCGTCCTCAACTCTACTAAGGGTAAGAGAGAGAGACTCGGTCGTATCCTTCAGATGCACGCTAACGACAGAAAGGATATCGACGAGGTTTACTCCGGAGATATCGCAGCCGTTATCGGTACAAAGAACACAACCACAGGTGACACCTTCTGTGATGAAAAGGCTCCCGTTATACTCGAGTCTATGGAATTCCCGGAGCCTGTTATCCGTGTTGCTATTGAGCCTAAGACTCGCGCAGGTCAGGAAAAGATGGGCATCGCCCTCTCGAAGCTCGCAGAGGAAGACCCGACCTTCCGTACCTACACAGACGAGGAGACAGGTCAGACGATCATCGCAGGTATGGGTGAGCTTCACCTTGAGATCATCGTCGACAGACTTCTCCGTGAGTTTAAGGTAGAGGCTAACATTGGTAAGCCTCAGGTTGCTTACAAGGAGACGATCCGTAAGCAGGTAGAACACGAGTGCAAGTACAAGAGGCAGTCCGGTGGTTCCGGTCAGTACGGTCACGTTAAGCTCATCGTTGAGCCTAACGAGCCCGGAAAAGGCTACGAATTCATCGATATGGTCAAGGGCGGAGAAATTCCGAAGGAATACATCCCCGCAGTTGACGCAGGTATCCAGGGCGCACTTCAGTCCGGTGTACTTGCAGGCTACAATGTTGTCGATATAAAGGTCACCCTCACGGGCGGTTCCTACCACGAGGTCGACTCTTCCGATATGGCGTTCAAGATTGCCGGTTCTATGGCAATCAAGGAGGCTATGAGAAAGGCAGATCCCGTTCTTACAGAGCCTATGATGAAGGTTACCACCATCGTTCCCGATGATTACATGGGCGATGTTATCGGTGACTTCAACTCCCGCCGCGGTCAGATCCAGAAGATGGAAGCAGGCAACGGTGTTCAGGAGATCGTCGCTTACGTTCCGCTTTCCGAAATGTTCGGTTACGCAACCGACCTTCGTTCCAAGACTCAGGGCCGCGGTGTCTACTCCATGGAGCCGAGCCACTTCGAGCAGGTACCGAAGTCAATTCAGGAAGAGATCGTTAAGGCACGCGCCGCAAGAGGTTAAATCTCTTTGTGCCGCTTAATTTAAAAGCAAAATTTAAAAAATATTAAATCTATTTATACGGAGGATTTTTAAAATGGCAAAGGCTACATTTGAAAGAACAAAGCCCCACGTAAACATTGGTACCATTGGTCACGTTGACCACGGTAAAACAACTCTTACCGCCGCTATCACAAAGACTCTCGGTCTTACAAACGGTAACGTTGAATTCATGGCATACGACCAGATCGATAACGCTCCCGAAGAGAGAGCAAGAGGTATCACAATCAACACAAGACACGTTGAGTACGAGACTGCAAACCGTCACTACGCTCACGTTGACTGCCCCGGCCACGCTGACTACGTTAAGAACATGATCACCGGTGCTGCTCAGATGGACGGTGCTATCCTCGTTGTTGCTGCAACCGACGGACCTCTTCAGCAGACTCGCGAGCACGTTCTTCTTGCTCGTCAGGTTGGCGTTCCCGCAATCGTTGTATTCATGAACAAGTGCGACCTTGTTGATGACGATGAGCTTCTTGATCTCGTAGAGATGGAGATCCGTGATCTTCTTTCTTCCTACGACTTCCCCGGCGACGATCTCCCGATCGTTCGCGGTTCTGCTCGTGACGCTCTTGAGTCCACAAGCACAGATCCTAACGCTCCAGAGTACGCTCCCATCCTTGAGCTTATGAATGAAGTTGACTCTTACATTCCTACTCCCGACAGAGCTTCCGACCTTCCTTTCCTTATGCCCGTCGAGGACGTATTCTCCATCTCCGGCCGTGGTACAGTTGCTACCGGTCGTGTTGAGAGAGGTACAGTTAAGGTTAACGACGTAGTTGAGATCGTTGGTCTTGAAGAAGAGAAGAAGACAACAACCGTTACAGGTGTTGAGATGTTCCACAAGCTCCTTCCTCAGGCAGAGGCAGGTGACAACATCGGTGCACTTCTCCGTGGTATCGCTAAGGACGAGATCGAGCGTGGTCAGGTTCTTTGCAAGCCCGGCTCCATCAACCCCCACACAAAGTTCGTAGGTCAGGTTTACGTTCTTACCGAGAAGGAAGGCGGACGTTCGAAGCCCTTCTTCGCAGGTTACAGACCTCAGTTCTACTTCAGAACAACCGACGTTACCGGCGTTATCGAGCTTCCTGAAGGCGTTGAGATGTGCCGTCCCGGTGATAACGTTGATATGACTGTTGAACTCATTAAGCCCATCGCTTGTGAGAAGGGACTTCGTTTCGCTATCCGTGAGGGTGGTAGAACTGTCGGTTCCGGCGTCGTATCCGAGATCCTTGCATAATTACCTTAGAAAATTTCCGTAACTCTGCGTTGCTCCTCAAAAGCGGCTCGACGTAGGGAACTACGTCTTCGCCTGACTTTTTGCGGTGCGCCTTGATTTACAAAAATTTTCGTCGGTAACGATGATAATTACCTTAGAAAATTTCCGTAACTCGGCACGGCTCCCCAAAGCGGCTCGATGTAGATTACCACGTCTTTGCTCGGCTTTTGCGGTGCACCTTGATTTACAAAAATTTTCGTTGGAAACCATAACAAAGTCCATCGGCGGCATGCCCGCCGATGGACAAAAATATAATTTTTAAATTTATTTTTGGGGATTGGTGAAATTCCATACCGATGGTGTGCGGAGAAGTCCGCAAGTCCATGAACGTGCATTGCACGCCGACAGGGTGAGATTCCTTGACCGACGGTAAAGTCCGGATGAGAAAAGATAAATTTTGAGCCTTGCGCATATCGTGAAGCTCCCGCTTTGTCTTTTCCCCAAAAGAAAGGGGATTTTTTTATGTCAGAATTAACATCAAGGCAGTCAAGCTCTGCCAAAATCAAAAAATTGTGCATGGCTGCGATCTTCTGCGCGCTTGCATACGCTTCAACATTTATTTTTCACTTTAAAGTGATGTTTTTGACATTCGACATCAAAGATGCAATCGTCACTCTCGCAGGTCTTTTGTTCGGACCTATTTATTCGCTCTCGATTTCCGCAATCGTATCCCTTCTTGAGTTTATCTCAATGGGTGAGACCGGATTTTGGGGATTTTTCATGGACATATTGTCAACCGCGACGTTTTCAACCGTCTGCGCGTTGATTTATAAATACAAAAAGAATATTAAGGGCGCAGTTGTCGGTCTTATCGCATCTGTTTTTTCAATGACCGCCGTCATGCTGCTTTTCAATATTTTCATAACTCCTATTTATATGGGAGTTTCAAGGGCAGAGGTAATCGCACTAATTCCGTCCCTGTTTTTACCCTTCAACCTTCTGAAAGCAGTTATGAACTCGGCAGTGATAATGATTCTTTACAAGCCGATATCGGTGGCACTCAAGGCGGCAAAGGTCTTGCCGCAGAACGAGTCATTGAAGGATGCTCCCGTGGCTTCGGCGGAAGACAAGAAAAAGAAAAATATCATTTTCAGTCTCGTCGTGTCTTGTGTCAGTGTCGCAATTATCGTCCTCTGTGTCCTGATTTTCGTTTTCGTTATGCACGGAAAGTTTGAAATTGTTTGATTTGTACGGAGATTAGCGTGAAAGCTGCTTCCCTTTGGATGTGAAGCAGCCTGTTTCACGCACGAATTTTGAAAAGCAAAATTCACTGATTACTTATTTGTGCTGCCGCAAAGCGGCAGAATGGAGATTTT
The DNA here is from genome assembly GCA_051867975.1 of Eubacteriales bacterium. Lineage (GTDB taxonomy): Bacteria > Bacillota > Clostridia > Oscillospirales > CAG-272 > SVTX01. The sequence continues at coordinate 26,987 of JBJDZM010000081.1, forward strand.
TATGATTGACGCAATAAAAACCTTTTTTGTTGATATTCTCGGCGCAGAGGGCGGAGTTTTTATCTGCTCCATGATACCGATAATCGAGCTGCGCGGCTCAATTCCGTTGGGCTATGCGCTCGGCCTTCCTTGGTGGCAGACATTCCTTATCAGTATTGTGGGAAATATGCTGCCCGTGCCGTTTATACTTTTGTTTATCAATAGGTTTATCAAATGGTCGGCAAACTCAAAAATCAAATTTTTAAATAAGTTTGCAGGCTGGCTTCTCAAAAAGGTCGATAAAAACCGCGCGAAAATTGAGAAATACGGAATCTGGGGCGTCGCGCTTTTCGTCGCAATTCCTCTGCCGGGAACAGGCGCATGGACAGGCTCTCTCGTCGCGGCGGTCATCGATATGAAGTTCTGGAAGTCCGTGCTGTCCGCCACGATCGGCGTGTTGGCGGCAGGAATTGTCATAACGCTCGTTTGTTACGGCGGTATTGACGCGGTGATTAAACTTTTTGCGTAATCGAATAGAAAAACTCTCTGAATTTACAAAGTAAAAAACTATTGACAAACTATATATTTAATGATATAATATACGCAACGTGAGATAAACTTCGACAAAGTTTATCTGTTGCGAACCGCTCCTTGCCGTGCAAGGAGACCAAGTTATATTTTAGATTAAAAACATCAAAATTCATCAAAATATTTTCTTATCAAGAGTGGCGGAGGGACTGGCCCTGCGAAGCCCGGCAACCTGCTTTTATGCGACAACGCATATTCGTAAGGTGCTAATTCCCGAGAGATGAGTGCATTATTTTGCTATCAAAGCTCGGGTAAACCGAGCTTTTTTGATGTTTTATAATATTTATAACTCAAAGTTTTGTTTTATTCCACGCAACTCCAACTTAAATAAACATTGATTTAATTATCCTTCATCGGATGGGTTTAAAATGTCCCCAATACAGAAACGACAGTGGGGGATTTTTCCGAAGGGAAAATCCTACGTCACCGCGATAAGGACCCCAAATATTAAAAGTTTTTGGGAAGGGTTATAGGGAAAGCCCTTTTTTCTAAAAAGGGTTTCCCTAAATCCTAAACACATTGTAACTATAAAGAAGAGGTATAAAAAATGAAAAAAGTACTATTCACATCAGAGTCGGTCACAGAAGGACATCCCGACAAGATTTCAGACAAAATTTCAGACGCGATACTTGACGAGATGCTCCGTCAGGACCCCATGTCAAGAGTTGCTTGCGAGACCTTCTGCACGACAGGGCTTGTCTCGGTAATGGGCGAGATCACGACGGAGGCATACGTTGACATTCAGTCGATAGTGAGAAAGACGGTTCGCGAGATTGGATATACGCGCGCTAAATTCGGCTTCGACTGCGATTCTTGCGCGGTCATCAGCTCAATTCACGAGCAGTCGCCCGACATCGCAATGGGCGTTGACAAGTCATACGAGGCTAAAGAGGGAACAGACAAAGACGGGCTTGACACGGGTGCCGGCGACCAGGGTCTTATGTTCGGCTACGCCTGCGACGAGACTCCCGAACTTATGCCGCTCCCCATCTCGCTCGCTCACAAGCTTGCAAAGCAGTTGACTCTCGTCCGCAAGAACGGAACGCTTGACTATCTCCGTCCCGACGGAAAGACTCAGGTAACGGTCGAATATCATGACGACGTGCCGGCTCGCGTTGACACGGTCGTTATTTCGTCTCAGCACAGCGAGGCGGTAACACTTGAGCAGATAAGAGCCGATATTATCAAAAACGTCATCGAGCCTATCATACCGTCAAATCTCATGGACGGGGAAACGAAAATTTACGTCAACCCGACCGGTCGTTTTGTTATCGGCGGACCTGCAGGCGACACCGGACTTACCGGACGCAAGATAATCGTTGACACATACGGCGGATATGCGCGCCACGGCGGCGGTGCGTTCTCGGGCAAGGACCCGACCAAGGTTGACCGTTCGGCTTGCTATGCGGCTCGATATATCGCAAAGAATGTCGTTGCGGCAGGACTTGCTAAGCGTTGCGAGGTTCAGGTTGCGTACGCTATCGGTGTCGCGCGTCCCGTTTCGGTCATGATCGACACCTTCGGCACTTCTGTCGTTGACGAGGCAAAAATCAGCGAGGCAGTACTTTCGCTCGTTGATCTTCGTCCCGCCGCTATTATTCGCGATTTCGATCTCCGCAAACCTATCTACTGCGACCTCGCCGCTTACGGACACATGGGCAGAGAAGACCTCGGTGTTGCTTGGGAAAAACGCGATCTTGCCGAGAAATTGAAGGATATGTTGCTTTGATAGTTAGCCGGTGTGGAGGACATTGGGGAAACCCTTTTGGAAAAAGGGTTCTCCCCAAACCCCTTCCTAAAACTTTTAATATTTGGGGTTCTAACTGCCGTGGAGTGACGTTGAAATTTGCTCTGCAAATTTCAACCTACTGAGATATTCCGTGTTGGAACAGTATTGAACCCAGCCAAGAAAGAATATTTATATTTAAAACATCTCCAAGTTCGAGATAGCTTATGTAAAAAAAAAGAATTCGGGGAAAGGAGGTCATTGTGCCAATGGATAATAATCTGTTCGGAGATATAGTTCCCGAGGAAGGCGGACTCATAAAGCTTTCGGGCAGTGTCGAACATGTCATATATTCAAACGAAGAAAACGGATATACCGTGGCGGATTTCGGCACCGACGACGATGACCTCATAACGATAACCGGAATCATGCCCTATGTTAACGAGGGCGATTCGCTTATTATATACGGCGAATGGAAGCACAATCAAAGATACGGCAGGCAATTTTCGGTCAGCGAATACGAGAGGTACATGCCTGCGAATGCGTCCGCTATTCTTCGCTACCTTTCATCGGGTGCGATAAAGGGAATAGGCAAAAAAACTGCCGTGAAGGTAGTCGAACAATTCGGCGACGATACTCTTGACGTGCTTGAAAACCACCCCGATTGGCTCTCGGATATTCCCGGAATAAGCCTTAAGAAGGCAAAACAGATATGCGAGGATTTCAAGGCAAAAGCAGGCATTCGTTCTGCGATGATGTTTTTCCGCGACTTTTTCGGAGCGGCAACGACTGTCAAAATCTACAAGCGTTGGGGCTCGGCTTGCATCGATATAGCAAAGCAAAATCCTTACCGTTTGTGCGACGAGATAGACGGAATCGGCTTTGAGCGCGCCGACAGTATGGCGCAAAAGCTCGGACTTGACCAAAATTCCGAGTCAAGACTTATAAGCGGAATTACACATGTGCTTCGTCACAATGCATCCAAAAACGGGCATGTTTGTCTGCCGAGAGATGTTTTGGTAAGAGCGTCGTCTTCCTTGCTCGGTGCAGACGCGGAGAGCATAAACATGGCGATAGATGACATGATCTCCATGCGCCGTCTGAAATACTCGCTTTGGAACGACGTGACATATCTATACGACTCATATTCCTACGACTGCGAGAGCTATATCGCCGAGAAGCTGGACCTTATCGACAAGGTCTGTCCGAAAATAAGCACGGAGGACGCTAACTTCTTTATTGAAAAAGAGGAAAGCGCGAATAGGATAACCTATGCGGTCTTGCAGAAAAAAGCGATAATCAGTGCGCTTGAGTCGGGCGTTATGCTGCTGACCGGAGGTCCCGGCACGGGTAAAACCACCATAGTCAAGGCGCTCATTGACATTTTCAAGAGCATGGACATGAAGGTTGCGCTTGCGGCTCCGACAGGCCGCGCGGCAAAAAAGCTCTCCGAGGCGACCTGCCACGAGGCAAAAACCATTCACCGTCTGCTCGAATTTGAGTATTCAAGCGAGGACGGAGACCGCCCGGGATTCAGGAAAAACGAGAATGACCTTCTTGAGGAGAATGTAATAATCATTGACGAATCGTCAATGATAGACAATATTTTGATGTGTTCTCTCCTCAAAGCGGTAAAGCCCGGCGCAAGAGTAATTCTTATCGGCGACTCGGATCAGCTCCCGAGCATCGGCGCGGGAAACGTACTTCGTGACCTTCTCGACTGTGGGAGATTTGCAACCGTGAGACTCAACGAGATATTCCGCCAAGCACAACAGTCATTGATAGTCACGAACGCTCACCGCATTAATAACGGCGAGATGCCCATCATGACCGTAAAGGACAACGACTTCTTTTTCCTGCCGAGAAATACCGACGAGGAGATCGCCTTCACGGTCACCGACCTCTGCTTAAACCGTCTTCCGAAAAAATACGGCGATGAGGCGGTCGGCGGCGTACAGGTCATCACTCCTTCGAGAAAGGGAATTGCAGGCACCGAAAACCTCAACATAATGCTGCAAAATGCGCTGAACCCAAAGTCCCGAGACAAGAAAGAGTACAAGCACCGCGAGAGAATTTTCCGCGAGGGCGACCGTGTCATGCAGACAAAAAACAACTATGAAATTGAGTGGTACCGCGATGACGACAGCGACGGCATGGGAATTTTCAACGGAGATATCGGCACGATCGAGCGCATTGATCTGCTTGCAAATACCATGCAGATATGCTTTGACGACCGCTTTGTAAATTACGAGTTTTCCGCTCTTGACGACCTTGAACACGCCTATGCGATTACGGTACATAAGAGCCAGGGCTGTGAATATCCGTTTGTAATAATTCCGCTTTATTCCGCACCGCCGATGCTTCTGACGAGAAATCTTTTCTACACCGCCGTCACGCGTGCAAAGAAAATGGTCATTTTGGTCGGGAAGAGTGAGATTGCCGAACGAATGGTCAAGAACAGCCACATAGGGCAAAGATACACGGGACTTAAGCAGCGTCTTTTGACATAAATCAAAGAGTACATTAAAAAATTTGTGTACTCTTTTATTTAATCAATCTTTTGCACCTATATAAGTGCAGAAAATTGTCGAATTTTGTTTATAATGAAGCAAAGAATTGTGCCTATATGGGTGCAAAGAGGTGGATTTATGAATAAGGATATAGAAAAGGCAATAGGCGCGAACATACGCATATTGAGGGAATGTCGCGGAATTACGCAGGAAGGACTTGCGACAAGGCTGCAGCTTAGCGGACTTGACATAACAAGAAGTGCCGTCGCAAAAATCGAAGTCGGACAGAGGCACATCTACCCCGACGAGATGATGGCAATTAAAAACGTGCTGTCGGTAACATACGATGAGATATATGAAAACGTCAAGAATTAAGTCTGCGGCAAATGACGCCTTCACCTTCGCCCGCCGTCTTGTATGCGTGCCGAAATGCGCGTCCTGCGGTGTCAGGCTGTCGCCTTTTGCCGACGGAGATATTCTCAGCCGCGGTAAAGTATGCTTTTGCAAGGATTGTCTGTCCGCGTGGCATAAGGCGAAAAGCAAAATGTGCAATTTTTGCTTCAAAACAGCCGATAAATGCACCTGCATGCCAAAGAAAAACACCTTTACGCAACCGACTATTCCGTCTCTTTTCTTCTACCGTCCCGACGGGAAGCTTCCCGAATCAAAGGCAATCTATACCTTAAAGCACAAGAGATATTCCGAGCTTTACGATTTTGTGGCAGAAGAGCTTGCGCCTAAAATAGAGGATCTTTTGAAAGAACTTGACATTTCTCCCGAAGACTGTATCTTTACATATATTCCGAGAACGAAAAAGGGACTCAGAAAGAACGGATTTGACCAAAGCGAGCTGCTGTCTCGCAAACTCTGTATGAGTCTCGGAGGTGCGGATTCTCTTCCGCTTTTGACGAGAAACGGCGGCAAGGAGCAAAAGAAGCTCTCAAAAAGCAAGAGAAAGCAGAACGCGGAGAGCGCATTGTTCGCAAATATTTCGATGCGCGGCATAAAAAACAAAAGTCAAAAAAATTTTGCCGAATTTCTGTCGGGAAAGACAGTCATATTAATCGATGACATCATCACCACGGGCGAGTCGGTCGGCAGAGGTGTAAAGGTGCTTAGGCAGGCAGGTGTCAAGACCGTGCTTGTCGCTTCCGTCGCGAGATGCCAAGCCGCCAAAAAAGACTTTAAAAAAACAAAAAAGAAGAAATAATATCTCACAGCATCAAAAAAGTGAGATTTTCGACTTTTTGTTTTTGTAAAGTTAATAATATATTTGTAAAAAACGATTGACTTTTGGCGCACTTGTGTTGTATAATCATAGTGTAGTAAAAAAAGAAAAAGGAGGACGGCGCGAGTGTTCAAGGACATGATCTTCAGCCGCGACATAGGAATAGATCTCGGCACTGCGACCGTGCTCGTTTATGCCGAGGGCAAGGGTATCGTCATGCGCGAGCCTTCGGTCGTTGCAATCGATAAGACTACCGACAAGGTAATAAAGGTCGGCAAAGAGGCACAGGATATGGTGGGCAGAACGCCCGACAGCATAGTGACCATGCGGCCGCTTAAGGACGGCATAGTCAACCAATACGAGGTCACCGAGCGCATGCTCCAATATTTCATTCGCCGCGCGTGCGGAAAGACGCTCTTGCAGCCGAGGATCATGATATCGGTTCCGTCTTCAATGTCCGAAGTCGAGGAAAGAGCCATTCTTGAGGCGGCAGGAGAGGCAGGAGCCAGAAAGACCTTTCTTATCCGCTCCCCTATTGCGGCGGCAATGGGCGCAGGGCTTAACATAAAGACCGCAATCGGAAACATGACGGTCGACATCGGCGGCGGAATGACCGAGGTTGCGGTAATATCGCTCGGCGGAATAGTCGTATCTCGGACTCTGCCCGTCGGCGGAGACAGCTTTGACGATGCGATAGTCAAATATGTGCGTGACAATTATAATGTTTTGATTGGCGACAGAACCGCCGAAAACATAAAAATAAAAATAGGCGAGGTTTACGAGCATGCCGAGGCAAAGCTGCTTGAGGTGCGCGGACGCGACCTCATCACGGGACTGCCCAAGACGATAACGCTTTCGTCAAAAGAGATGATAGGTGCTACATATGAGCCTATGACCGAGCTTATCGACGGAATTTGCGACGTTATAGAACACACTCCGCCCGAGCTTGTGGGAGATATTCTGCACAACGGAATCTTGATGGTTGGCGGAGGAAGCCTTTTGCAGGGACTTGATAAGCTGATAACCCGAGTAACGGGAATAAAGACTGTGAGAGCGAAAAATCCCGAGGCATGCGTTTGTCTCGGAATGGCTGAAAAACTCAAGACGATAAGCAAAATTCCGTCGGGAAAATAAAAAACAAGGCTTCCGAAAATAAGGAATCCTTTTAGAAATAGTATTTGATTATAACACCCAAACGAAAATATATTGAGGTATGCTATGAATTATGTTGTAAACGGCTATGAGCCGAAGCGGGTTTTTGAAATATTTGAGGACCTTTGCGCGATACCGCACGGCTCGGGTAATGAAAAGGGAATAGCTGACTACATTGACGCATTTGCCGTAAAACGCGGACTGTACGTACTCCGCGACGAGACGGGAAACGTATTTGTCAGAAAAAATGCAGGCGATGGATACGAGGGCGCAGAGCCTATTCTCCTGCAAGGTCATATGGACATGGTCTGCGAGAAAAACGCCGACTCAAATCACGATTTTCTACGTGACGGACTGACTCTCTCGGTAAAGGACGGCTATCTTTGGGCAGACGGCACGACACTCGGCGCGGACGACGGAATCGCGGTCGCCATGATGTTAGCCCTGCTTGAAACAGACAAACATCCGACTCTTGAATGTCTTTTCACGGTCGAGGAGGAAACCGGACTTGCAGGCGCGAAGGGCTTTGACTGCTCCGTGATAACCGCAAAAAGAATGATAAATCTTGACAGCGAAGAAGACAGTCAGGTAACCGCCGGCTGTGCAGGCGGATGCCGCACCGAGGTCGATTTTGATTATTCGCCGAGACTTGCCCCTGTCGGATACAAGGTCATAAAAATTGCCCTGAGGGGTCTTTCGGGCGGTCATTCGGGCGCGGAAATTCATTGCGGAAAGACCAATGCCATAGTTGCTATGGGCAGACTTCTGTCTTCGGCTCACAAGGACGTGAAATTCAACCTCATCGACATAAGCTGCGACGGCAAGGACAATGCGATAGCCCGTGAGTGCTTTGCGACTCTTGCTACCGAACGCGCAGGCGACCTCAGAAATAGAATTCTCCGCGAATTTTCAGAGCTTAAAAAAGAGCTTGCAGATTGCGACAGAGAAATTTCTGTCGATATTACCGTAAATGACATCGACTCTCCCGAGCAGTGCATCGACGAAAAAACGACCGACAATATAATTGCATTTCTTACGACAGTAAAAACGGGCGTGCTGAAAATGAGCAACCAGATAGAAGGACTTGTCGAATACTCTCGCAACCTCGGCGTTGCCGAAACCTGCAACAATCGCGTAAAATTCACGCTTTCGTCCCGCTCCTCTCTTGAGTCGCAGCTCGACCTCTCCTGCCGTGAGCTTGATACGCTCTCAACCCTCGTCGGCGCGGTATGCCGTCACTACGCACGATACCCCGGATGGGAATATTCCCCCACCTCTCCGCTTCGCGATAAATATATCTCTTCCTTTAAAAAACTCTACGGCAAAGATCTCACCGTCGGCGTTATCCACGCTGGTCTCGAATGTGGAATCCTTGCATCAAAAACATCAGGTATGGATATTATCTCCGTAGGTCCCGATATGTACGATATTCATTCGCCAAACGAACACCTCAGTCTCGCTTCTGTCAACAGAGTTTGGAATGTTTTGCTTGATGTGGTGCGTGGGTGAAAAGTTAGCCTGTGATATGGATTTGGGGAGAAACTTTTTGGAAAAAAGTTTCTCCCCATACCCCTCTTCAAAAACTTTTAATATTTTGGGTTCTAACTGCCGTGAAGTGACGCTGAAAATTCTACGAATTTTCAGCCTACTGAGATATTCCGTGTTGGAATAGTATTGAACCCAGCCATCAAAGGGCTTTAAAAATTAAAATCTCACAAAGTTGGAATATCTGTTGCTGGTAAATAGGACTATACTTATCCATTATTTCTCGTGGCAAAAGATATCCGCGAGGAATTTGGAGCGAGAGCACATGCACCGTGAGTTTGAACTTAAACAAAGTCAATTTGGTGCAAACCGCTCCCTGCAGGCAGGGAGTCCGAGTCACGTTTTAAATCGAATGGCACGAGCCGTGCGACAGAGAGATGCACTTCACGGCAAACGCGACAGCCTTTTCATCCGCATCCCGTGCGCTACCATTTAAATCAGCATCACCTATTTCAACAATAATCGCCTCAAAACGAACCTCACCAATCGCGTTCCGCAGGAACGCAGGGGTAAGGGGATTCTTAAGGGGTAGGGGATTGCAAAGAGCCGCTGGACTAAAATTTAAACGAGTTTACATTTTAGTCCAGCGAGATCTGCAGCACCCCTCGCCCTTAAGCGGCTTTCCTTTGGTTACTTTCCTGCAGCTGTTGGCAGGAAAGTAACATAAAACCCTTTCACATTTTGTAATCAAAATATTGTTACAATAATTCAATATCGTACTTCATAAGTAATTGAAATACAATTATACTAATTGTATATTCAATAATTATGAGGTGCATTATGATAGAAAGAGATGTCGGCAAAAGACTACAGGAAATCCGTAAGAAGAACGGACTTACTCAAGAACAGCTCGCCGAGCGCGTTGGCATAACTCCGCACTATTACTCCGCTCTCGAAAGAGGTATCTATAATATAAAACTTGAACTCCTCGTCGCAATCCTCAACGAACTCGATTGCTCCGCCGATGAGATTTTCTGCGACGTCGTCAAAAAATCCTCAAATACCAAAGCAACTAAGCTCTCCGCAAAACTCGAAAATCTCTCGCTCGAAGAGCAATATAAAATATATGAGGTCGTCGATACCCTCATAAAAAATGCAAAATAATTGATTTTTTCATATTTTTCAAAAAAATCTGCGAGTTTTTGCAGATTTCAGATTGATGACAAAGTTCAAATTCAATATCTTATTGCTTTTTGATAAACGATAGTCCGCTTTTTCTTTGACAGCGCAGGCGCAAAGAAAAAGCTTGGCAAAAA
>JBJDZM010000082.1:0-7623 GCA_051867975.1 Eubacteriales bacterium
TTATGAGCGAGGCGTTCGACTCGGCGCAGAAATTTATTGACGGCGACCCGACGCTGGAAAGCTATCCGCCGCTCAAGTCCGCCGCGGAGCGAATGTTCACGATTCGCGGAGATATAATTTCATAGGAAAATTCGTCCTTTCCGCACACTGCGGAACACTTCACGGCAGACGGAGATTCAGAAAGCATTTGCTTCACGCCGTGTATATCATCCAAAAAAAAATTTGAGGGACTGCCCAAAGCCTTGAAATCGGCATTGAGTCAGTCCCTCATCTTTCTTTATCCTTGACCGGCAAACTTCTGCTTTACCGCGTCGATCTGCGTACCCTGCGCCTGTTGCATGGGGTACCAGCCCTTTTCGCTCATCTTCGCATAGATCTTGTTCTGCATGCAAAGCGCGTCGTTGAAGCTCTGCGTAAACGCTCCGTGAACATCAGGCGTTGAAGATTCTATCGCTCCGTGCATCAAGAGGTCACATTCTCCCTTTACGACGTTGAGAATATTCGTCATTATTTCCTTATCATTCATCGGCTTTTCCTCCTCACTTAAGCAATCCGTAAAAACGGTTGAAGCACTGCGCATGACTCTGCGCTATCTCGTTTACGAATTTTTTGAGGTCGTTGTCCTCAAGATTTGATACCGCATCGGTACACGTAGCCTTGATCTGCACGTCGTGACCGAGCGCATCCTCGATATAAAGTAGTTCTTTCGGTGACATTTTTGCCCTTCCTTTCTTTTTGTGTATTGAGATTATTGCACAAAAAGCCGGCAAATATTCATGAAAACAAAACTCACCTCAAAAACTTTAATCCTCGTTCTCTATTATCCAATCGAGCAACTCGTCATATCCCATCTCACCCGACGCAAGCGCAAGCCCGACACGCGCGACATCGTCAACACTCGGGCGTATCTTTATGCCGTTCGTTTCAAGAAATGTCAATAATACATACATTCCTATCCGTTTATTGCCGTCGACAAATGCATGGTTGGAGATCAGCGAATATCCTATCCTCGCGCCCTTCTCCTCCTTCGTCGGGTATAATTCCTTGCCGTCAAAGGTCAAAAACGCCGACTCAAGCGCGCTGTCAAGCAGATTTATGTCGCGAAGGCTCGGATCTCCGCCCGTTTCTTCTGTTATAAGTCTGTGCAAAAGCAATACCTTCTCTTTGGAAAACTTTATCATTTTGCAAGCTCCTCAAAGGCGCGGCGGTACTCACGCAAAACCCTCGCCGCAACGAAATCTATCTTTTCGTCATCGCTCATCTCAATGCTCGTGTCGTTTTCAATCGCAATAAGCTTGTATTTCGGCTTGTTGCTTTTAAAAATATAGACCTCGCCGTCCCTGTCCGCCCTTTTGGCAACGCGTGAAAAATTCTGATTTGCCTCGGAAATCGATACTATCTTGTTAGTGTTTATATTCATATCCACTCCCCCTTTCGTCGGTTTGCAGATATATTATACACACTTTTTAGGATATTGTCAACCTAAAATTTGAACATTTTTAACTTCAAAATACATATTTTTCCCAAATGCATCTTCAGTGTCCCCCCTTTTTAACTTCAACTCAGAGAGACCTCAAATTAAGATATTCTTTCTCGGCTGGGTTCAATACGTTCTCAATACCGAAACGACAGTGAGGGATTTTTTCGGAGAAAAAATCCTACGTCACCGCGATAAGGACCCAAATTATTGAAAGTTTTAGGAAGGGGTTTGGGGAGAACCCTTTTTCCAAAAGGGTTTCCCCAATATCCTCCACACAATCTAACCCCCGAAAAACCTCTCGGTCTCGCGCTTGACCTCGCCCGACATGGCGCAGAGGACGGGGAGATTTATTATCGTCATGATGCCGAGCGCGAGGTCGGCGAGCAACCACGCAAGAGAGGGGGCGGATATTGCTCCGAAGAAGACAAAAAGGCAGAAAACAATGACGTAGATTGCAGCCGCACTCTTTTTCTTCGTGACACAGCGCAGACTCTCCTTGCCGTAGTGCGCCCAGCAGACGATAGTCGCAAAGGCGAAGAGCAGAACCGAGATGCACATATAGTATTCGCTCCACTTACCGAGAACCGACGAATACGCCTTGACTGCCATCATCATCGGATTGTCCGCATAGACGAAAATTCCCTCACCTGCCAGAATAATGACCAGCGCGGTCAGCGTACAGAGCAGTATCGTATCGACAAAGACCTCAAAAATGCCCCAAAAGCCTTGCTTCGCGGGAATCTTCACGTTTGACGAGGCGTGCGCCGTCGGAGCGGTTCCGCACCCTGCCTCGTTTGACATAAGCCCTCGCATCGTGCCTGTACGCAGTTTTGTCGAGAGCAAAAAGCCGAAAATTCCCCCGACCGCACTGTCAAGCCTGAACGCATCTTCAAATATCAGCATAAAAGCGTTGCCGATACCGTCACGCCTCACCCAGATGACAGAGAGCGATATGACAACATACCCTGCGGTCATAATCGGCACCGTTTTCTCGCAAAATCCGCTCACCCATTTGGCGTTTCCCACAATGACGAAGCAACAAAGCACTGCTACGACCGCACCGACTATCCACGGCTCCAGCCCGAAAACGCCCTCAAACGAGGTTGAAACGGCGTTTGACTGTATCATGCACCCCATCGTCACCGAGTTGATAATGCACAAAAGCGCAAAAATTGCCGCTAAAATTTTTCCGCTCACGACTTTGCCCTTCGAGGCAAAAAGGTCTTTTATGTAATAGGGCGCGCCGCCGTAAGGCTCTCCGCTCTCGCGGTCGATCCGCCTGTGAGAGACCGCCAGCGTTATTTCGGCATATTTCAGCACCATGGCGACGAGCGCGCTCAGCCACATCCAAAATACCGAGCCGTAACCGCCTATCGCGATCGACGACGCCACGCCGGCAATATTTCCGACTCCGAGCGTGCCGGCGAGCGCTAACATCACCGCGCGAAAGGGCGAGATCCCGCCGCCGCTCTCGCGCTCAAGCATCGACTTTATCAACTTGACGGGATGACGCAGGTAAAAAAATTTCAGCTTGAAGCTGAAAAAGATGCCGACCGATAAAAGCATCAAAGCCGCCATTACACTCACGATCCTGTCATTTATAAATTCCAGCACTTGATCCCACCTCTATGCAAACTCGTTTCATAATCACTACGCTTTGCTAAAGCATATGCCACCGCACCGCATTTTATCACGCACTTTCTTTAAGTGAAAATTATCTTTGTTAATAATATGTGAATAATGAGTCAAACCACTTGATTTTTCTATAAAATGGTGTAGAATATACCATGTAGTTAGCAGTCTAAGCCAAAGAGTGCTAAAAAATCATTTTTCTCGTAAAAACGAAATTTAATTCAGGAGGTTATTAAAATGACACTCAAACCTTTATCTAACAGAGTAGTTATCAAATTTGCAGAGGCAGAGGAAAAGACCCAGTCGGGTATCATTCTCACAGCATCCGCGCAGGAAAAGCCCCAGATTGCTGAAATCGTTGCAGTCGGTCAAGGCAAGGTCGAGGACGGCAAGACCGTTCCCATGACGGTCAAGGTCGGCGACAAGGTAATCGCCAGCAAATACGCAGGCACGACAGTAAAGCTCGACGGAGTTGAGTACACGGTTCTCTCTGAGGACGACATTTTCGCAATCGTAGAATAATTTTGGAGGTAAACAGTTATGGCAAAGGAAATTCTTTACGGCATTGAAGCCAGAAACGCACTTGTCCGCGGTATCGACAAGCTTGCAGATACGGTTAAAATCACAATGGGACCCAAGGGCAGAAACGTCGTTCTTGACAAAAAGTACGGCTCTCCCCTCATCACAAACGACGGCGTTACTATCGCAAAAGAGATAGAACTTCCCGACGAAGCTGAGAACATGGGCGCACAGCTCGTCCGCGAGGTCGCTACTAAGACCAACGACGCGGCAGGCGACGGTACGACTACCGCTACACTTCTCGCTCAGGCTTTCGTCCGCGAGGGTATGAAGAACGTGACCGCAGGTGCTAACCCCATGGTCATTCGTAAGGGTATGAAGAAGGCTGTCGACGCGGCAGTTGAGGCTCTCAACGAGAACGCGAAGAAGGTCAACGGCAAGGAAGACATCGCGCGCGTAGGTACTATCTCCGCAGGCGACGAGGTCATCGGTGAGCTTATCGCCGACGCTATGGAAAAGGTTACCGCCGACGGCGTTATCACGATTGAAGAGTCCAAGAGTGCGGAAACCTACTCCGAGGTTGTTGAGGGTATGCAGTTCGACCGCGGATACCTCTCGCCCTACATGGTAACCGATACAGATAAGATGGAAGCGGTAATCGACGACGCTCTCATTCTTATCACCGATAAGAAGATTTCTACAATAAACGACATTCTTCCCCTGCTTGAACAGCTCGTTCAGTCGGGCAGAAAGCTCGTTATCATTGCCGAGGACGTTGAGGGTGAGGCTCTCACAACTCTCGTACTCAACAAGCTCCGCGGAACATTTACTTGCGTTGCAGTCAAGGCTCCCGGATTCGGCGACAGAAGAAAAGAAATGCTCCGTGATATCGCCATCCTCACAGGCGGTGAGGTCATTTCCTCCGAGATCGGACTTGAACTTAAGGACACGACTCTTGAAATGCTCGGTCGCGCCCGTCAGGTCAAGATCACAAAGGAAAACACCATCATCGTTGACGGTGCCGGAAACTCTGACGAGATAAAGGCCCGCGTAAATCAGATAAGATCGGCTATCGAGACAACGACATCCGATTTCGACCGTGAAAAGCTCCAGGAAAGACTTGCAAAGCTTTCGGGCGGTGTTGCCGTTATCAAGGTCGGTGCGGCTACCGAGGCTGAAATGAAGGAGAAGAAGCTCCGCATCGAGGATGCTCTCAACGCGACAAAAGCGGCTGTTGAGGAAGGTATCGTCGCAGGCGGCGGAACCGCTTACCTCAATGTCATTCCCGCAGTCGAGAAGGTTCTCAAGACGGTCGACGGCGACGAAAAGACAGGTGTCAAGATCGTCCTAAAGGGTCTTGAAGAGCCCGTTCGCCAGATTGCGGCTAACGCAGGCTTTGACGGAGCGGTTATCGTTGATAAGATCGTAAGCTCCAAGAAGACAGGCTACGGCTTCGACGCATATAATGAAAAATATGTTGATATGATCGCGGCAGGCATCGTTGACCCGAAGAAGGTCACACGTTGCGCTCTCCAGAACGCGGCTTCTATCGCATCGGTAGTCCTCACCACCGAGTCGGTAGTATCCGACATCAAGGAACCCGAACCGGCAGCTCCCGCAGCAGCACCCGGCGGCATGGGCGGTATGTATTAAGTTGGATAGAGAATGCAGGGGGAGGGGCGACCTTTTTTGAAAAAAAGGTCGCCCCTCCCCCTGCACCCCCTCCCCACCCAAAAAACTTTCAAAAAAGAGGTTATTTTAGTGATTGAGTCCGATTGATGTCGGCTTTTGTTTGTAAAAATGCAAGAACGACGAGAAAGCAGATAAAAAACACAATACGGGGATTTGCAGGATGCGGGAAATCCCATATATTGTTTCAAAAATCCAAAAATGTTCTACAAAAACGGTTGACAAAGCAATTATTGTAGAGTATAATAATGGTGAGGTGATGATCATGCAGTTGATATATTCTGTTTTAGAAGATGAAAGAAAACGAAATGAATATATGTTGGAAAGATACGAAAAGGAATTGTCACTCTTACCCAAAGGAAAGATAACGCCTAAAATTACAAAAACAAACACATACTACTATTTGAAATACAGAGACGGTCAAAAGGTGTGTGCAAAATATATTGGTATGAATGAAGAAGATATCGCTCTTGTTGCGGAACAGCTTGAAAGACGAAAGGTTGTCGAAGGTCTTGTCAAAGAATTAAAAGCAGAGCAAGCAAAGATCAAGAAAATGGAGTCAATCGTATGAAAGTATATCACGGTAGTCTTGTTGTTGTGGAAAAGCCCGAAATAAGAGTTGTTGACAGATATTTAGATTTTGGTTATGGCTTTTATACCACCATGAATGAGGAACAAGCTGTTAATTGGACGGCAAAACAAAAGAAAAGAAAAGGAACAAATATCGGATATGTTTCAATGTATGAATTCGATATCGAAAAAGCAGAATCTGAATTGAAAATTATTCGTTTTGATAAAGCGGATAAAGAGTGGTTGGATTTTGTTTCTGCCAACCGCAAAGGGCAATGCCGAGAGACGTATGATATTGTCATAGGTCCTGTTGCCGATGACGGTGTTTATGAAGTTGTCAGATTTTACGAAATCGGCGTTTATGATTTGGAAGAAGCATTAAAGAGATTAAAGGTTGAGGAACTCTATAATCAAGTATTGTTCCATACTGAAAAATCTTTAACATACTTAAAGTTTATTGGGGCGGAGGAAATATATGAACAAAGATAGGTTTTCAGCTTTAATGGCTATGATGACTCCCGATATAATCAGTAAGATAATGGATAAATACGGATTGGATGAGAATAAAGCAATGTCATTATTTCATAGATCTGAACTTTACAAGGCACTCGAAAAAGAAGATACGAAAGTGTGGCAGTACAGTTCTGAAATGATTGTTGAATTATTCGACAGAGAAATGAATGGAAAATTGGAATTTCCGGAGGTTTAGTATGAGTGAAAGATTACAATTCAAAAACTTTTGCTTTGAGATGTATAAAGCAGAAAAAGGTTTGACGGGCATTATGACACAAGAGCTTTTTGAAAAATACAAGGTGTTTGAATATCTTGATACTTTTTACGGGGTATTACACACTACGGGACATAGATATATCATCAATGATATTGACTTGTATATCGAAGCTCGTACAACGGCGTAAACCCCAAAATATAACAGTTTAACTAACCAAAAGCCTATTTTAAAGATTGAGTCCGCTTGCAGACATGACATCACGCGTGTTTGCAAGCATTTTTCTTTTTCCCCGGCTCAAAAGCTGCCGAAAAATTTTTTTCAAAAAAACTATTGCAATTCTCCCGGAAACGTGATACAATGGTAGTTGCCAAACAAAACTTAATATATGCCGTAATAGGGGTATTTTTCTTTTTTGAAGGATACCCGGATTTCTGCATAATTTTTGCACACGAAGATAAATGATACAGAGTATATAATTTGCAAAAATGCAAACTCGTATGCTCTGTATATTCAAAGCATTTTTTCTGATAATGCTGCTGTTACTGCATATAAGGTTTTGTTTGGCGACAATCGGAGTTTGCGTTTTTAGGTGCGATGGCTCCGGCTGTCGCACCTTTTTATTTTATCGCGCCAAAGAAAAGGAGAAAGACAAATGAAAAAAACAAGACTTCTCGCCCTCGTTTTGGCTCTGCTGCTCTGTCTGTCAACGCTAATGGCGTGTAGCATAACCGAAAACAATGAACCGATTGAGACAACAGCCGAAACAGAAAAAGAGACTAAAACTGAAACAGAAAAAGAGACTAAAACCGAAACGAAAACAGATACCGAGACCGAGAAAAAGAGCGAAACGGAATCCGTCACCGAAAAAGAATCCGTCACCGAAAAGGAATCTGTTTCCGAAAAGGAATCCGTTTCCGAAAAGGAATCCGTTTCCGAAAAGGAATCCGCTTCCGAAAAGGAATCCGCTTCCGAAAAGGAATCCGTTTCCGAAAAGGAATCCGCT
>JBJDZM010000083.1:0-1779 GCA_051867975.1 Eubacteriales bacterium
TGGAAATGTCAATATTTACGCAGTCGAAAATCCCCTAAATTTAAGTTAACGAGCAAAGCGAACCCGATTTGACGGAGTGGAGCGTAGCGGAACGGAGGAAAATCGGGTTCGGGGCGCCGTCAGGCGGCAGGCGACTTGTCGCGCGCCGTCCGCTCGCGGTATATCGCCGGCGGCAGTCCGAGCGGATTGGTCGTTGTGATACGTTTCCGGTTGTAGTATGCGAATATATATCTGAATATCGCAGTCTTGACGGCTTCCATCGGCATTCTGTGTGTCGGTATTCGGTAAATCTTTTCCTTTTTCAACGTGGCAAAGAAGCTTTCCATGCGAGCATTGTCAAAACAATGCCCGGCACCGCTCAGACTCTGTACCATGCCATAGTCCGAGAGTAGTTTTCTGTATGCTTCACTTGTATACTGACTGCCGCGGTCGCTGTGGATAATTGTATCTGTCAAATCTCCAAACTGTTTTTTTAACTGCTTTACCGTTTCAACGCAAAGCTCCTTGCGCATATTGTTACGCATCTCGCATGAAAGTATTTCGCCGGAATAACAGTCAAGCACGGCGGAGACATACAATTTACCGTCGGAACACTGTATTTCGGTTATGTCGCAAAGCAATTTTTTCAGCGGTGCTTTGGATGAAAAGTCCCTCTTTATGAGATTTTCGCGCTCCTGCACCTCGGTAGTTGCCTTTGTAATGCCGTGCGGTCTGCGCGCCTTGTGCAATAATCCTGACTCCTTCATCGCCGCACGCACTGTGCCGTGACTTTTGAAAATTCCTTTTTGCTGCAAGGCTAAACGCATACGCTCGACACCGTAATTGTCGTTGTCCTCATGCTCATCTATGACCTTCTTGATTTCGACCGAAAGCTGTTCCCGAGACGACAAGGTGTCCTTATTCCTCAGCCAATCGTAATATCCCGTTTCGCTGACCTTTAACACCCGGCACATCTTTTGCACTGTATATTTGTTCTTGCGAAGCAGAATAAAACCATACAGTTCTCGTGCGGCTACCTCTTCCGGTCTTTTGCGAAAAAACCAAGCGCATCCTTTAGGATCTCGTTTGCCTCTCGCAACTCGGCGTTTTCCTTTTCCAGCTCTCGGATCCGCCGGTCGGCGTCGGTTTCATTCAGCTGCTCAACAAGCGGAATCTTGTGCTTACTGTTGTTTCGCCAATCTGCCAGAGTGTAGTACGGCAGACCCAACTGCGCCGCTGCCTTCTTTAATCCGATCTCGTCGGATAACTTGATCGCTTCTAATTTAAATGCGTTGCTGTACTTTTTCATTTCTTTTCTCCCTTTCAGAGCTTTCTTTTATTTTAACTCTTTCTTAGGGGATTTGCAACTGCATTTTTATTATACTACTCCAGTGAAGTATTTGGTTGTTTTGTCTATACGCGTTTAGCATACCCAAAAGGAAGACATTTTACGGCTGTGTCCGCCACTAATACGGTGCAGTATCCTATATCATCAATCCGAAAAAAAAAATACACGCCATCGCGTGATGATATACACCGTACTCCGCGCGGCGATGATATGCCAATCCTGTCGGCTTGGATAAAAAAATCCCGAAAGCGGACGCTTTCAGGATTTTTTTGTAAGGGCTATAAAAAAGATATCTTGCAGTTTTGCTTACAGAAATTGAACCTCACCATGCTCCTACAAAAGGAAAGAGCCCTATGCAGGGCTCTTGTTCCGCAATACGGAAGATCGTTTCAGGTTTACGATCAACCAACGATAGGAACTAATGCAAGTTCCTATATAAAGTGTATGCCTTA
>JBJDZM010000084.1:0-7404 GCA_051867975.1 Eubacteriales bacterium
CTATAACAGGCATCGGCACCTGCACGGATACGGATTTGGTTATCCCAAGCACGATTGACGGATATAGCGTGACGAGAATAGGCGAGAGTGCGTTCGAAGATTGCTCCGGACTTACGAGCATAACGATCCCCGACAGCGTGACGAGCATAGGCGAGAGTGCGTTCTACGGTTGCTCCGGACTTGAGATCGTAACGATCCCTGACAGTGTGACGAGCATAGGCGGGCATGCGTTCTATGCTTGCTCCGGGCTTATAGACATCACAATCCCAAACAGCGTGACGAGCATAGGCGAAGATGCGTTCTCTCGTTGCTCCGATCTTTCGAGCATAACCTTCAACGGCACAATGGAACAATGGAATTCTATCAGCAAGGGCGACGATTGGAACTACGGCACCGGAAACTACACAATCCACTGCACCGACGGCAACATTGCGAAAAACGGCTGATTTTAGTATTACACTCCCATAAAACATCCCCCCAAGCCGATGCTTGGGGGGATATATCATTTCTCAATCGTAATTATATAGCATCCCGTATTATCGGGCGAGATGACACACGACTCAAAATTCTCGGGCAAATACAGTCCGCTCTCGCCGTCCTCTCTCTGTCGCGACACGAGATATCCGTCTATCTCATACCATGCGCCGACCTCAAGCGACTCTATGTACTCTTCAAGCGTCAAGTGATTGTTGTAAATGACCTTGGCGTGAGGAAATCCCACGTAGCGGATATGCCACGGCTCAAACCGAATTCCCGTGACCTCCTCGCCGTAGGACGGATAGCGCATGATAAACCCGTATTCGTGCGCGTGGGAATTTACAAATCTTCCCGAAGGTGACTTTATAAATCCGTCGCCTGAATAATATGCCACGTAGACATCAAGCGCAAGTCCCGTCTGATGCTCGCTGGCACCCGGCTCGGTCGCGGTCGCGGGGTCCTGTCTGTAAAGCTCCTCCTGCTCCTCTGCCGTGCGCAGATCGCTTGCAACATAAAGCTTTTTGCCGGTCTTCTCCATGACCGCCGCCGACAGCTTCGCATACGCGTCAAGCATGCATCGGCTCATGTAAACCGTCGTCTGCTTGTATTCCTCAACGTCGGGGACAAAGCCCTCGGGCAATTTGTACTGTTTATTTACAAGCATCAGGCTTTGGTCAAAGCTCACTCTTTTGTCGCCCGAAAGCTCGTCAAGCGAATATCGCTTCATTCCCTCGGGCTGACTCTTTACGACCTCGACGGGCGAGCGGAAAAAGCCCTGAGTCTCGAAGAAAACGAATATTTTGTGGTAGTTTACCGCCACCGCCGTGACTGCCCCTATACAAAGCAGGAGACAGATGGCGCAAATTATAATGATTTTGAGTTTTTTCGATAATTTTTTCATAGTCCTTTTATTTGCAGGGAAAATTCTTGTGTCCCATTACTTCAGCTTCGGACAGTTGCCGAATGCTCCGTTTCCGACCTTCACGCCTTCCCCAACATCGGCTTTTTCAAGAGATATGCAACCGTAAAACGCCTGCATGCCGATTGATTCAAGCGATAAGCCGAACTCGACGGTCTTCAGATTATCGCACCCGAAAAACGCGTCGTCGTCGATGACCTTCAAGCTGTCCGGGAAGGTGATCTCGCCAAGCGAACGGCAACCGTAAAACGCCCTTATTCCGACCGTCCGGAGCGTGTCCGGCAAAGATACGCTTGTAATATACTCGCATGACGCAAACGCCTTGTCGGGGATTTTTTCGCACCCCTCGCCGACCTTCACATGCCGCAGGGAGTCAGGCACAAACTCAAGGTTATATTCAAAGCTCTCCGCCCCGAAATATCTGCCCAAAAAGTCATTTTCGCCGAAAGTCACGCTAAATGTGTGGAGCTTTGAGCACATATAAAACGCGCCCGCGCCGACATTTTTCGCGTTTGACACATCGGCACAATAGAGAGACGGGCAGTACGCAAAAGAGTATTCGCCGATCTCCCCGACCGCCTTTTCAAGCGTTATATAGACAAGGTCGGCGCACTCGTAGAAGGAAAGCGTGCCGAGATAGTCGATCTCGCCCTCAAAAACAACGGCTGAAAGAGTCTTCGCGCGGTAAAACGCCCTGTCGGCAACAGCCGTGCAGCCCTCGCCGATTATCACCATATCAAGGCTCGGGGGCAGGCTTATCGCGTTCTCGGCAGGCTCATCCGCGCCGAAAATGTAGCCGATGTACAGATTTTCCTCTCCGTCGCCGACGAAAGGCAGACGGAGCGTCGAAAGTCCCTCACAGCCGTCAATAGCACCCTGCGCTATGCTCTCCACCGAGTCGGGAATGTATATCGCGCGGATAACTCCGCCCGAAAACGCCGACTCGCCTATCTCACATACAGGCAGACCCTCAATACTGTCGGGAACTACGATTATCGAGTCCTCGCCGACGTATTTTGTAATCCTCACGCCGCCGTCGACTGTCTCATACTCAAAATTCTCGCCCGAAAGCGGAGAATTGTTCTTAAAGGCAAGCGACGCGTTTTCCTTGTATTCCTCATATCTTTTGTAAAGCGCGCTGTCCTCTCCCTCGTCGACGGCAGGCGTGAATACCGCCTCGGTCTCGCTCTCGCCCGTTTCCTCTTCGCTTGCGCCCGGGGCGGAGCAGGAAGTGAGAGTCAAGGGTGCCGACAGCAACAAAATCACCGCGCAAACAAAGGTTTTTTTATTTTTCCTCATTTTCGCAAAGCTCCTTTTTCTCGCTCGATGCCCTGAAAAGATGATACGATACCATAAGCAAAAGCGGTACGATTTGCACCGTAAACCACGCAACACTGCGCTCGATAAGGCTCTTTATCTCTTCCTCGCCCTCCGCAGGCGGCGTGATATCTGCCGCCGACGAGCGGCTGACAACGATCGGCAAAAGTACGGCATAGGTAAAAAGGAAGACCATACCCGAAATTACTGCCTTGTCTATTTGCGTGCTGACGGGGATATACGAATTTCCGAATTTGTAAAACAGAGTCAGGAGTATGGCACAGAGAATGACAGGGGGCAAAACCGAGCCGTACTTCACGAGCCACTCGGTATTTGGTCTTTTTTCTTCTTCAAGAAAGCTCAGCGTCTCGGGAACCTTGGTGAAATACCACGTCAGGCACGCGCACATCACAAAGCAAAGCACGAGCGAAAACACGACAATTTTAATTATTCTCAGGGGCAAAGTGTTCTTCTTTACCGAAATGTTTTGTTCATCCATCATTTTTTCCTTTTCTATATCTGCTTGTGAACGCTTTTGTATTCGTCATAGTAGCGGTAATAGGGACACGTACGCGTGTTTCCGCCGAGAAAATCAATCATTTCGTCCTCGTCAAGCGACATCGAGCAGACGTATTCTCCCCATTCCTCGTCAAAGTCGTAAAACTCACAGCTTTCGCAGTTTCGCGTCGCGTATTTGGGTGTCGCGGCGGTCTTTTTTACATTCTTTTCCATAATTTTGCCTTATAAATTACTCTTGTCAAACGACTCGGGCAGAAGAGACGACAACGCGTAGGTCTTTATCTCTTTTCCGTCAAAGAGCAATATCTCAAAGTCAGGCGAGCAAAATTCCGCCATGACCTGACGGCAGATTCCGCAGGGCGCGCAAAGACTTGATATCTCCTCGCCTCGCTTTGCGCCGACGACGGCAATTGCGCAAAATTCCCGTCTTCCCTCGTTGACCGCATTGAAAATTGCCGTCCTCTCGGCGCAGTTGCAAGCGCCGTACGATGCGTTTTCAATATTCGCGCCCTCGTATATTCTTCCGTCCGAGCAAAGAAGTGCCGCTCCGACGCAAAAGCCCGAATAGGGTGAATACGCTTTGAGTCTTGCCCTGCAAGCAAGCTCAACAAGTGCTTTTTTATTGTATTCCATAGCTTACTCCACAAAAATTATTTATCAGAGCCTTCAACGTAATACGCCGCCTCGGAGTCCGCGCAGTTTAAGAAGAACGCAAGCGGAAACATCTCCATAGCCTTGCCGACGTTGCCGTGATTTTCCTTGTCGGCGGAAAAGCCCATGTGATAGCGGATGGCAAACGCCTCGTCGCGCGTCAGGCGCATGTAGCCCGAGATGATATAGACCGACTTCTCGCCGTGACCGTAAGGGAGCCTGTCGTCGATGGTGTAATAAGGAACCGACTCCCATTTGCCTGCCTCGTTCTTTGCGTTTCTGAAGGCTACGTTGTAGAAATTGACCTTGCAAATATCGTGAAGCAGAGCCGCGATGGCGATACTCTCCTCGCTGTATTCAATTCCGTAGACTTCCTTTATTCTCGGACGGCTCAAAATGTCGCAAAGACAGTCGTAGACGTTGAGACTGTGCTCAAGCAGTCCCCCTTCGTAGTTGCCGTGATAGCGAGTCGAGGCAGGCGCGGTGAAGAAGTCGCTTGACTCGGAGAGCAGAAAACTCAGCAGTCTGTCGGCACCTTCTCTCTTGATCTTTTCCTTGTATATTTCGATAAATCTTTCTTTGTTTGTCATCTTTTCCCTCTTTATGATATACTTATTCTATTATATTTTACCAAAGAGAGCGCACTTTGTCAAGACGTTTCGGCTCAATAACCTCGTTTGCCGAAAAAGAGCCGCCATAAAAGCTTTCTGATAAACTCCGCCGGGAAAACAAGGAGTGCTAACGCCGCCGTCACTAAAAGCTCGCGCAGAGTCAGGGGCGCAGTCCTCAGCACCGCTCCGCCGAGATAGACGAAGATTATCTGCACGACAAGCACCGCCGCCATTATGAGTATGAACGCGCGGTTTTTCGTTATTCCCGAAAAGAGCTTCAGCCTGTCGGTGCGCGAATTGAAGCAGTTAAAGACCGAGGCAAATATAAAGAGCGCGAAAAATCCCGTCAGGAGATATATGTTGTCGCTCGACGCGCGGAATACGCTTGAGATCTCGGGTATCTTCAAAAATCCGATGCAAAGCGCCACCGTCGCCCCACCGCAAAAGAGTATCTCGTTTATCATGTATCCGCAGAGTATCGGCTCGTCGCGGCGCTTCGGCTTCTCCTTCATATAAGACTCAAGCGGTGCTTCGCCCGCAAATGCAAGACCTCCCAAGGTGTCCATGATTATGTTTATCCAAAGCATCTGCACGACGGTCACGGGCGAGTCAAAGCCGATAAACGGGCAGATGACCGAGACTCCGACCGCCGAGAGGTTCATAGTCAACTGCAGAGAAATGAATTTGCGTATGCTCTTAAATACCGTCCTTCCGTAAAGCACCGCTTTGGCAATTGAAGAAAGATTGTTGTCGATTATTATGATGTCTCCCGCATCCTTTGCGACCTGCGTGCCGCTGCCCATCGAAAAGCCTACGTCGGCTCGCTTGAGCGCAGGCGCGTCGTTGATGCCGTCACCCGTCATTCCGACGACAAGCTCAAGCTCTTGCGAAAGACGGACAAGCCGGCTCTTGTCGTTAGGTAATGCGCGCGCCACGACCGCAAGACGGGGGATTACCTCTTTAAGCTCGGCATCTGACATCAAGGCAAGCTCTCCGCCTGTCAGCACAATGTCTCTCCCACTCCGTATAATTCCGCACCTTTTTGCAATATTCGCCGCAGTATCGCGGTTGTCTCCGGTTATCATGACCACGCCTATACCCGCGTCACTCAACGTCTCGACCGCGCGCGCCGCCTCGTCCCTCACCCTGTCTTCAAGCGTCAGAAGGCAGATAAGCGTGAGTCCGTCATACGCGCTTATGTCGCGGCAAGAGCTAAGATGCTCTCCGTCACCCTCTGCAATCGCGATAACACGCTTGCCCGAGGACGTAAGGCGGCGGCAGACCGACTCACACACACTCTGCCTTATCGGCATTATCGCCCCTGTCTCTGCGATATATCCGCTCACCCTCGGCAGTATCTTTTCGGGCGCACCCTTTATAAGTATCAGCCTTCTGCCGCCCGAATTCACGAGTGCCGACGAATATTTGCGCGAGCTGTCAAACGGCAGGCGGTCAATAAGCGTAAAGCTCGGCTTCCGCCCATCGGTACGCATCGACGAGAGCATGATCGCACGGTCGGTCGAGTTTCCGCCCAAAGCGTCGATCTTGCCCTCTGCATTACGCCCTCTGATGCTCGACGAATTCGCATATGCGCTCAAATTGTAGCTTTCGTATACCGTCTCGCATTTTTTAAGTCCTCGCAACGACGAAAACTCGCTCCCGTCGCCGAGATATATCTCCCCGACCGAGAGCCTGCCCTCGGTCAAGGTTCCCGTCTTGTCGGTAAAGAGGATGTTCATGCTCCCTGCCGCCTCGATGCCGACAGGCTTGCGCACAAGTACGTTGTCGCGCACCATGCGCTTGATATTTGACGACAGCACGACCGCGATCATCATCGGAAGTCCCTCGGGCACCGCCACAACGATGACCGTGAGCGCAAGCGTCAGCGCATGGAACAGGTGAGAAAAAAGGAAGGAAAACGAGGTCAGCTTATACTTGATTATCTCTGCGTCGAACGCGCTGTCAATGACGAAAATGTTGAAAAGATAGACGAGCGCAACGATCACCGCGAGTATGTACCCAAGCACGCTTATCTGCCCTGCCAGCTTTTCAAGCCTTATTTTAAGCGGACTTGACCGCGTGTCGGTCTGTATCTCGCGTGAAATTCCGCCGAGCATCGTGCCGTCGCCGACCTTTGCGACCTTGATAATTCCGCTTCCCGAAATAACCGTGCAGCCGCGCAGACAGTAATAGGGCGAGGACGGGGTTGAGTCTTCCGCGTCGGAAAGTAATCGCGCGCGCTTTTTGACCTCTCGGCTCTCGCCCGTCATCGCGCTCTGGTCGGTTTTAAGCTCGCCCGAGATAAGTGTGCCGTCGGCGGCTATCTGCTCGCCTGCCCCGACCGTCAGAATATCCCCGACGACAACGTCTCCGATATCGATCTCAAGAGTCTCGCCGCCGCGAATTACCCGGCAGAGCGTTTGAATACTCTCACGGCATAAGCGTTCAAACGCGTTTTGTGAGCCATGCTCGGAGAGAGTCGAAATGAAGGTCGCCAGCAGGATCGAAACGGCAATTCCGGCAGTCTCGACCCAATTTGCGCGCTTGAACATAAAGATGACGTTGATTATCAGCGCGCCTATCAGTATCTTCACGACAGGGTCGCCGAGATTTTCAAAGAAACGCCGCATAAAGCTCTTTTTCTTTTGAGGTGACATGATGTTTCTGCCGTGCAGTCTGCGCGACTCTTCGACCTCGGCGTGCGAGAGTCCGCAAAGCCCGTCGGCAACATTTACGACCGACTGCCGAGCCGTTTTTTCGTATGTCTTATTTATAGCCATCACTCCCTTTTTAGTTTGTCCTAAAGTAAATATATGACGGCATAGTGGGCAAATAAAACAAAAAGACAAAGAAAAAAACGGCTCTTTGTCAATAGTTGGGGTAAAAAAATCTAAGAGAAATAATTTGGCG
>JBJDZM010000085.1:0-1725 GCA_051867975.1 Eubacteriales bacterium
GTAGTTGTTGCTGACAGCCGTTACCCCAGAGACGGTCGTTTCATCGAGGAGATCGGCTACTACAACCCTCAGACCGAGCCTGCAGAGGTAAAGCTCGATGCAGACAAGGCTAAGGCGTGGCTTGCAAAGGGCGCACAGCCCACAGAGACTGTTAAATCTCTTCTTAAGAAATCCGGCATAGTTGACTAAATAACTTTGTCCGTATTCAAGGAGAAATCATGACAGATCTTAAGCAAACCTTGCACAACATCGCCGCGGCGATAGTTGACAATCCCGATGATGTCAATGTCGTTGTCAATGAGACCGAGACGACGCTCAATCTTACTTTGAGCGTTGCTCCCGACGACATGGGCATGGTTATCGGAAAGGGCGGACGCATCGCCAAGGCCATTCGCATGGTCATAAAGGCTGCTGCGGCTGATTGCCCGAAGAAAGTGAACGTCGATATCCGCTGATCATTGACAAGACGTGAGTATCGACCGATACGAAAAGAGCATTTTCGGATTCTTTTCCCCGAGGATGCTCTTTTTGGCGTTTATTTATACAGGATAGCGCGATTTTTCGACCTGTCACAAAAAAAGTATTTACATTTTCTTTATTTTGTGTTACAATTTGTTCATCAAACAAAGAGGAGGCGAGGGCGTGAAGATACGCATTGAGATAAGCGAGGGCGGCGAGGATGAAAT
This sequence comes from Eubacteriales bacterium, assembly GCA_051867975.1. Classification (GTDB taxonomy): domain Bacteria; phylum Bacillota; class Clostridia; order Oscillospirales; family CAG-272; genus SVTX01. The sequence continues at coordinate 687 of JBJDZM010000085.1, forward strand.
AATCATTCGTTGCCGTGAACGCGACGACCGCATAGAAGGCATTGAGCGCGCGCTTGAGGGACTTGTCAAGAGTCGGCGAGAGCTTGCCCTTTACATAGGTAACACCGAGTTTTTCGTGCCGACCTCCGATATTCTCTTTTTTGAGACGGTGGACGGAAAGGTGTGCGCGCACACATCGGACAGAATGTATACCGCGCACTACAAGCTATTTGAGCTTGAAAATCTGCTCCCGTCGAGCTTTGTAAGGATATCAAAATCCGCGATCGTCAACGTGATGAAGATAAGCTCGCTGTCGCGTGAGCTTGTCGGAAACGGCGAGATAGCCTTTTACAAGACCGAGAAGAAGACCTTTTTCTCTCGCGCGTATTACAAAATTCTCAAGGACAGGATAGAGGAGATAAGGTTTCAGTCGGTGTGAAAAGGTCGCCGCTTATTGATCAGATAAAAAATTCATTCGGAGGTTTATTATGAGTAAAACATGGAAATTATTTTGGGGAATCGGATTTATTCTTTTAGCCGTTGCGCTTGTGCTTGATGCCTTAGGCGTGCTTTCAACGGTAACCGGCGTTGTGGGTGAGATTTCGATTCTTGCAATCATTGCGGGACTTTTGCTCCTCTGCTTCGCCATCGCAAGGCTTTGCCGCGGAAAGGTCGGTGATATTTTCGTGCCTCTCGCCCTGATCTTTATGCTGTTTGAGAAGAACATCGCATACGTATTCAAAATCGGCGACGAGAACGGCAATATTATCAACAATTGGCTCTTGCTTCTGTGTGCGGTCTTGGTCTGGATCGGTTTCTCTATTCTTTTTTCGGGAATAAGGATAAGAAGGAAGAAAAAAGAGTATAATTTCAGCGGAAACTCGGGAAGCTACTCAAATATCGGCTCTGCGGTGAAGTATATCGACTGCGAAAATTTCAAATATGAGTCGATCGAGAACCATCTCGGCACCTGCACGGTCTTTTTTGAGAACATCGACAAATACGAGGGCGGCGGAGTCCTCGCGCTTGAAAACAATCTCGGCACGACGACCGTGAACGT
>JBJDZM010000086.1:0-1694 GCA_051867975.1 Eubacteriales bacterium
TATTATATCAAAAAATTGTGAAATTTTCAATGTATAAGTGAAGCCTACGACTCAAAAGTGAATCGTAGGCTTTTTCTTTGGTACAATATAAGCGTAGCCCTATACTGAGCAAATCGGTATAGTCAGCTATGCTTATTTTTGTTATAATAAGAGAGCAATGGACTGACGAGCTTTTCTTTGAACTTCGCGTTCGGTAGTCAAAGCGTCATCCGTTCTCTTATTATAAAGATTCGATTAAGCAGGTTGTTCTGTTTTTTCGGGGTTGGGGTACCCCAACCCCGAAAAAATGCGTTCGCGTCACGAGCCAAAATGAGTCGTAATAAGCTGAAACGGTACATTGCAGAAAAAACAAAAAGGAGGATCTTTTATGATCTGCGTTGGTATTGACATCGCAAAAGGAAAAAGCACAGTATGCTTTTTGAAACCCGGCGGAGAGGTTCTGAGGACGCCTTATGACATCCTACATACCGCCGAAGAAATTACGAAGCTCATACGGGATATTCGCTCGTATGACGAGGAGGTTCGTGTGGTTCTTGAAGCCACGGGACACTACCACTTGCCTGTGGTCGCCCAACTGCTTGAAGCAAACATTTTCGTTTGCGTGGTAAATGCTCTTCGAATGAAGAAATTCTGTTCTCAGGATATTCGCAAAGCAAAAACAGACAAGATCGATGCTGCTAAAATTGCCGCCTTCGGTCTTACCTATTGGCAAGATCTTCAGCAAGCCAAGCCTACGGACGAGGTTTACCGTGAGTTGCGGTTGCTTTCAAGGCAGTATTTTCAGCTTACGTCTATGCTCGTCAAGGCTAAGATTACGATGGGAAATCTTCTTGACAACGTTATGCCGGGCATTACCGACATTCTTCAAGATCGGGAGCCGCACCACAAGTTAACGGATTTTGTGCTGAAATACCTGCATTTTGACAAGATATCTGCGATGGGAGAAAAGAAATTCATCTCAGGCTATTGTGCTTGGGCAAAAAAACAGGGATACCGCATGTACGAACGCCGGGCAGAAGAGATCTTCGCCTTGGTTCAAAACAGTATCCCTGCGCTTCCTATGACCCCATCCACCACGATCGTCGTCAAGGAAGCTATTAGAGTTGTACGAGAATTGGAAAACTCCCGTGCCTCTATTTTAACACAAATGCAGACGTTTGCCAAGTCCCTTCCCGAATATTCTTTGATTCGTGAGATGGCTTGTGTTGGAGATACGCTGACTCCGCTTGTCATTGCAGAGATCGGCGACGTCAGAAACTTTCACTCCAAGCACGCTCTGATTGCTTATGCAGGGATCGATGCGCCGCCCTACCAATCCGGCGGCTTTTACGGGACAGAACGACACATCTCAAAGCGTGGAAACGGATATCTCCGACACGTTGGTTTTGAGATCATGCAGTGCAAGCTCCGTCTGAAGCCCGAGGGGGACGCAGTATATGAGTTCATTCAGAAGAAACGTTCCGAAGGTAAATGTGGCAAGGAAGCTATGGTCGCCGGCATTAACAAATTCCTTCGCATCTACTACGGCAAGGTCACCGAGCTTTACCGTGAATTAGAAGCTTAACTACATACAACTTAATACCTCTCGGGCGAAAAAATTTATCCCTTTTCGCCCTTTTTGTGCTTCTCTTATTGCTTCAAAAACTTTCTCAATTATTTTCGAAAAACCTATTGACTTTTCTTAGCAGGTTTGA
>JBJDZM010000087.1:0-34010 GCA_051867975.1 Eubacteriales bacterium
ACTCGGCTATCGCACAGGCATATTACGCAAAAAAGCAGGGACTCAAAGGCGTTACGACAGAGACCGGCGCAGGTCAGTGGGGTACTGCTCTCTCGATGGCTTGCTCTTACTTCGGACTCGACTGCAAGGTCTACATGGTAAAATGCTCCTACGAGCAAAAGCCCTTCCGCCGCGAGGTCATGAGAACCTACGGCGCATCTGTCACTCCCTCGCCTTCCACCGAAACAGAGGTCGGAAGGAAAATTCTCGCCGAGCATCCCGGCACTACGGGAAGCCTCGGTTGCGCAATCTCCGAAGCGGTTGAAAAAGCGGTCACCACAGAAGGCTACCGTTATGTTCTCGGAAGTGTTCTCAATCAGGTGCTTCTGCACCAATCGATTATCGGTCTTGAGACCAAAGCCGCTCTTGACAAATACGATATCAAGCCCGACATCATCATCGGATGCGCCGGCGGCGGCTCCAACCTCGGCGGTCTTATCGCTCCCTTTATGAGAGAAAAGCTCCGCGGCGAGGCGGACTACCGCATCATAGCCGTAGAGCCTGCATCCTGCCCGAGCTTCACAAGAGGCACCTATGCTTACGACTTCTGCGACACGGGAATGGTCTGTCCCCTTGCTAAGATGTACACTCTCGGCAGCGACTTTATTCCCTCGGCAAATCACGCAGGCGGTCTTCGCTACCACGGCATGAGTTCAACGCTCTCCGAGCTTTACCATCAGGGACTTATGGAAGCCACAAGCGTCAAGCAGACCGATGTATTTGAGGCGGCAGAGTATTTTGCAAGAGTCGAGGGCATCCTGCCTGCTCCCGAAAGCTCTCACGCAATACGAGTTGCGATCGACGAGGCGCTGAAATGCAAAGAGACAGGCGAGGAAAAGACCATAGTATTCGGTCTTACCGGAACGGGATATTTCGATATGGTCGCATATGAGAAGTTCCACGACGGACAGATGAGCGACTATATCCCCACCGACGACGAACTTGCCGTCTACCGCGCAAAACTCCCCAAAGTAGATTAATCAAAATCATATTACAAACCGAAAAAACCTGCCCACACACATGGACAGGTTTTTTCGGTTAAATTTGTTGCATAAACAGAACATACATGATTACCGAAGCAATTAAGAATATCGCTCCGCAGAGTATTAAGAACAAAAACGGAAGTTTTTTTCCTTGGCGTCTCTGCCTGTAATCGTAGTAGGTGTCATATTTTCTCGCGTGGTCTTTTTTGAACATGCTGAAGAATGAACTCACGGCATATGTCAAACCGTCAAACGCACCCTCGTTGCAGCATGCGAACACAAAGAGTCCGGCACATACCATCAGTACTCCGACAACAAAGAAAGAGTCTGTCAATATCTGATATATATCTATCAATGCCGTTTTTGAAAACAGGTCTTTGGACAGCATTATCAGTAATGATACGGCACATCCCGAGGAAAACGCAACTAAATATTTGATTAACTTTTTCATTTCTTGGACTCGTTATACTCTGCAACGTATTTTTCATATTCCTCTGTGTTACAGAGAACAAAGTGTCCGGGATATACCTCTCTCATTGTAGGTCCCTCCTCGGCATAGTTATGGTCGAGCACAGGATTATACACGATTCTCTTTCTCGACTTCTCGGTAATCGGGTCAGGAAGAGGAATCGCAGACAGAAGCGAACGGGTGTAAGGATGGAACGGATGCGCGAACAACTCGTCACTACTTCCAAGCTCAACGATCTTTCCGAAATACATAACCGCAATTCTGTTTGAAAAATACTTTACGACTGCCAAGTCATGCGCAATGAACATAATGGTAAGTCCCATCTTCTCGCTGAGCTCATTGAGAAGGTTGATGACCTGCGCCTGAATTGACACGTCAAGAGCCGAGATAGGCTCGTCGGCGATAATAAGCTCGGGGTTCATGATGACCGCACGGGCAATACCTATACGCTGACGCTGACCGCCGGAAAACTCATGAGGATAACGCGATGCATGCTCCTGAACGAGTCCGACCGTCTCAAGTATTTTATAAACCTGCTCGTCAATATATTTCTTATCCTTGATGCCCTTTATGATAAGTCCTTCCGCAATAATATCGCGGACGGTCATACGGGGGTCAAGGGAAGCGATGGGGTCCTGGAAGATCATCTGAATCTCATTTGTAAGCTGATTTTTGCCCTTTGAACGCGACCACTTATTGTGATCATGTACGGCAGACTTTATCTCAGCGCGATTATCTGCGATTATCTTGTCAAGCTCCTCTTTTGTAATCTTTCCTGCCTTGAAATCCCGGCGCGCCTCTGCCATTGCGTCCTTATATGAACGTGTTCCCGCGCAAATGCGCTCGCCCTTATAATATACCGAGCCGCCCGTAATATCGTAAAGACGAATTATTGAACGACCGGTCGTGGTCTTTCCGCATCCGGATTCTCCGACGAGACCAAATACCTCGCCCTTATAAATATCAAAGCTTACCTTATCGACTGCCTTAAGCTCACGCTTGCCCGCCTTGAAATACTGCTGGAGATCTCTGACACTTAGTAAAACTTCTTTTTCCATATTACTGTCTCTCCTTCTTCATGCGTTCGATACGTGACTTAATAAGCTGAGGCATCTCAACCTTCGGTGCGTTGGGGTGGAGCAACCATGTTGCGGCACTGTGAGTATCGGTAATCTCGAAGAGCGGTGGCTCAAGCTCGAAATCGATCTCAAGCGCATACTTGTTTCTCGCCGCAAATGCGTCTCCCTTGGGAGGATAGATCATGTTCGGAGGTGTTCCGGGGATAGACTCAAGCTTCTCTGTCGTCTCAAGGTCAGGCATGGACGACAAGAGCGCCCACGTGTAGGGATGAGCAGGCTCGTAGAATATCTCCTCACTCTTTCCGCACTCAACTATCTTACCTGCATACATAACGGCAATTCTGTCCGCCATGTTTGCAACAACTCCCATGTTGTGAGTGATGAATATAACAGAAAGATTTCTCTTTCTCTTAATATCGTTGATAAGCTCAAGTATCTGAGCCTGAATGGTAACGTCAAGAGCTGTCGTAGGCTCGTCGCAGATAAGAATGTCGGGGTTAGCCGAAAGCGCGATGGCTATAACTATTCTCTGTCTCATACCGCCGGAAAACTCGAACGGATACTGATGGAATCTTGTTGCAGGCTCGGGGATACCAACTTCCTTGAGAAGCTTAATTGCCTTAGCCTTTGCAATTCTCTTGTTCATCTTAACGACAAACTTGGATGCCTGATCCTTGAGGTAATCGATTATCTCAACAACGTGAGCATTCTTATCGAATGTTGCGTCGTTTTCAATATCCGACTTGTAATGGTTATAGAGATTTTCGATTATCTTGCAGATATTCTCTCTCTGAAGATCAAGGTCAACGACAACCTGAGGGGTGAGAACCCAATCGGGCTGCTGACCTTTTTTGACTATTGCATCGTATTTCTTCTTGTTTTTGAGGTATTTCTTCTCCTCTATGGGGTTGTTCTTGATTCCGTTGAAATAGCCGTTGATGGCACTTTCAAGTGCTGATTCAAAGACGTACTCCGAGCTTTCTTTCTTGACCTTGAGCCTGTCAATAGCCCCTGAGACCTTTTTTGAAAGCGTCTTAAGATAATGCACGGACTTTGAAAGTTCAAGCTTTTCAGCCGTCTTGAAGTAGTCAAGGGCTTCTTCAAGCTCGGGCATACATTCCTTCTTCATCGCAATGGAATTGTTGTGAGAATATGCAACTCCCGCCTCTGCTGTTGCGATAAAATCGAGCATGAAGTCATTATCAAGCAGCTCTCTTGTCATCTTGTTCATTTCCGATACGCTCATGGCAGAGAGATCCGCACCGGGATTTACCATGGTATAGTATCCGAGAGTAAAGAAGTTGGGGCGCTCTTTTGCAAGGGCATCCTTAACTATCTTATTCATCTCTTCGAGAACAGTAACAGCAGCGTCACAATCGAGCTTGTTTTTCTGCGCTATCAGCACGGAAAGCCTGTTTGCGCAATTAAGCGTCTGCTCGTTCTCAACTATCACATACCGATTATATGAAAGATTGAAGCCCTTGAAAATACGCTTGAGTTCGGCGTTTGAATTCAGCTTTTTCTTCTTTTCAAGCACCAAAAGCGCGTTATCAATTTCCATCTCGGTCTGAACAGCGTTTTCGTGTGCCTCGTTGAATTCACGCTCTATCTTCGTTGCGGCAACGCAGAAGGAGTTGAACTTTTTAAGTTTTTCGTCTACTGCGGCGCTGTTATCAACACCTGCCGCGGAGTTTGCCGCATTGATGTTGTCCCCGAGGAGCTTAAGCATCGAATTGAACGATCCTCTCGCGTTTTTCTTACCTGTTTTTGCCTTAAGGATCATAGCCTCGGTCAACTGCTGACCGACACGCATAATGGGGTTAAGGCTGGACATGGGGTCCTGGAAGATCATTGCGATCTTATCTCCGCGGAGCTTGTGAAAATCGTCCTCTGAAATCTTCAGAAGGTCCTGTCCGTCATAGAGTATTTCGCCGCCCTCGACTATCGAGTTTCCTGCAAGGATTCCCATGATCGCTTTACTTGTAACGCTCTTTCCCGATCCGGACTCACCGACTATGGCAAGCGTTTCTCCCTTGTAAAGGTCAAAGGATATATTTCTTACTGCCTTGAGTATTCCGCCCTGTGTACGGAAAGAGATCTGCAGATTTTTTACTTCTAACTTTTTATCCATAAAAACTCACCAAAATCCTTTCCTTTTATTCTGTTCCTCTGAGCGAGGGGTTGAATGCGTCACGAAGTCCGTTTCCGAACAGATTAAAGCTAAGCATCAAAAGGCTGATAAATATCGCCGGGAAGAGTATCATGTGAGGATACGTGAACAGGTAGTTCTGTCCGGTTGAGAGAAGTGTACCTACGCTGGTCATTCCGCCTGTATTGAGGTTGATGATTCCGAGGTAGGAAAGGCTTGTCTCGGAGAAGATAACTCCGGGGATAACAAGCACGCTGCTTGTTATAAGAGTACCTATCGCATTGGGGAAAATATGCTTGAACATGATTCTTCTGTCACCGGCTCCAAGCGTTCTCGCGACCAAAACGTATTCCTGATTCTTAAAGCGATAGAACTGCATTCTCGTTCTGCCCGCCATTCCCGTCCATCCGGTCAGGAAGAAGGCGATGAACAATATCAGCACCTGGGATATCGAGAAGTGATACTTGAGCAGTGTAATTACTATCATAAACGGTATTGAAGCCAAAAGGTCAACAATTCTCTCCATTATAAGGTCGGTCTTACCGCCGTAGTAACCCTCAATAGCACCGTAGATAGCACCTACGAAGAGGTTAACGGACGCAACGACAATAGCAAGGATGAACGAGAATCTTGCACCGCTTGCAAGACAGGTAAAGAGGTCCTTACCTGCGTGTGTTGTACCGAAGATGAAGCAAGGCTCCTTTATGCCCTGATCCTGATGGATATATGCATAGTATTCCTTGTAGTCAACGCGGACATTCCACATTCCGCCCGCCTTCGGCTCTGCATAGTTGTAAAGTCTGTTTCCGTTTTCATCCTTTTCGTAGAATTCACTTGTGTAGTTGTCACTACCGTCGTACGGCTGATAGATTGAAATGAAATCTCCGTTCTTGTCGTAGCTTATCTCGGTCTTACCGCCCTTACCCTTCTTAGTAAGGAACCAGATATTTGCATTAGTGTTATCCTGCTGAGCCTCGGGGCGCTTGCTCGGTATCGTGATAGGATAGATTACCTGTTTTTTCTCCGCATCCTGATAATCTTGCAAAGCCTCATACTGCTCTGTTGAAAGGAGCACAAATTTTACGCCGACGGCATTGTAGGTATCAAGTCTGAAATTGTAGAGCGTGGTGGTCTTACCCATATATTCCTGCTCTGTCTTTACAGGATCCGACATAATTACCTTACGTCCGGTCTCTTGCTCGATTGCTCTGTAAAGGTCATAAGTCAGCTGGTTTACTTCCTTTTCCTGACCGCCGTCCCAGAAGGGTATACCGAGGTCATAGAAAAGCTGATTTTTCGGAAGAACGAACGCATAGTTCGCGTCCTCATAAGCAACGTCATAAGGAGAGAGTATAGGTGCAATGATAGCAAAAAGCACCAATATCATGATTATGACTGCCGCCAAGATCGATGCCTTATTTCTCGCAAAACGGTTGAGAGCATCTCTGAAATATGACACAGGCTTTGTTTCAAGCTTTGTATCATGCAAATTGGTTCCGGTTGAGTGGAAAACAAATTTTTCACTTGAGATCTTGTAATCTTGTGCCTTCATTATTTCGCCCCCATTCTTATTCTCGGATCAATGAAACCGTATGAAAGGTCAATAACGAGACCCGCTACAAGTCCTACGAGCAAATAGAAGCCCGAAAGCATCATAAAGAAGTCGTAGTCCTGGCTGTTGATTGCGTTCAGATAAAGTCCGCCGACACCGGGAATTCCGAAAATCTTTTCGATAACGAGAGAACCCGAAAGGACGCTGACAAACTCACCGATGATGGACGGGAATATCGGAACCATCGCATTTCTGAGTGCGTGTCTGACGGTAGCCTGAGACTTTGTAAGTCCCTTTGTTCTTGCTAATAGCATGAACTCGCTTGTCAATACCTCGGTAAGCTCCGCACGAGTGAAACGCGTATATCCTGCAATTGAGCCGAACGACATCGAGAGTACCGCAGGCACCATAGACATAAACATTTCCTTGTTGAAATAGAGAGACCAGTTAAAGGTTTCCGGAATATACTGATATCCCTTTTCGGGATATGCCGCAACAACGTTTGGCAGCGACATCATCTGAAGCGGGAATGCCTGAGCCTTAAAGCATATCGTATACAAAAGTAAGGAGGCATAGACAAAGGACGGCACCGAAATGACTATCATAACCGCCGTACTGATGACATGGTCCTGCCATTTGTTCTTTTTGAGAGCCGCAAAGATTCCGAGAGCAATTCCTATCGGCACTGCAAGGAGCGACGAATAGATGTTTATCAATATCGTGGGAGGCAACTTTTCAATAAAGATACCCACAACGGGTCGTCCGCGGTATTCGGGCATTCTGAAGCCGATACCAAAGTCACCGTCTACAACGATCCTCCTGATATATTGAACAAACTGACTCGCTATGGGAGCATTTACATAAGCTCCGGTCTCTGTTTTAATAATGTAGCCTCTCGACTCAAGCTGAGCGAGGATCTTTGATGTGTCCTGACCGAAACCGACCGACGTATCGATAGGCAATAGCTTGATCAGAACGAAGCATGTTACAAAAATTATCGTAAAAGTCATAAGCATGAGACCTATTCTTTTACAGACATATTTGAACATATACATGTTTTTTGTCTCCTTTCGCTTTTTTAACTGCGACCGACACTCCTCAACCCCGGTAAAATGTTGAGGCTCATCGGTCGCAGTTAAACCGACAATGAGGGATAGTGATAATACTATCCCCCATGTCATAAATTTTAACCGTTAGTATTATATAATTATATATATTTACGGCTTAGTTCTTGTAGTTCAACTCACCGCCGGCTGCAGCAACTGCTTCTGCCCACTCAGCATCGTTGTAGTTGTATGTCATGTAACGGATTCCGCCGTAACCCATGAAGGTGTTGTACTCGTATGTGATGTAGTCAACCTTATAGGAGATAAGAGAAGCGGCGAAGTTGTTGTAAAGCGGTACTGTGTAGTATACGCCGAGAACCTGCTCTTCAAGAGCCGCGATGAGCTGAAGTCTCTGCTCGTTCTCAAGAGCTGTTGCGCTCCAGTCGTACTTAGCGCCTGCTGCACCGTTCAAGCAGTCATACCACTCCATAAGAGACATTGTCTCCGTTACATCTGCGCCGTCTTTGCCGACACCCTTCATTGTGAAGGTCATCTCTACGGAACTTGTATCCCAAGCTGCGGAGTACATGTAATCGGGGCTGAGGTAAGCGAGGAGGAAGTAACCGGGATCCCAAGCTGCGCCTGTCCAACCGCCCATACATACGTCATATCCGCCTGCACGGAAGTCGTTAGCCCAAGCTGTTGCGAAGTCCTTAACCTCTGTCTCGAGTCTGCCCTCAAGAGGAGTACCTACAACAAGCTCTTTCCAAGCGTTTGTGATGTAGTCAAATCTTCTCTGAACGGTCTCGTTGATTGTACCGGAGCCCATTGTGAGAACGACCTTATCTCCCTCTTTGATATCGCCATTAGCGAGAGCCTCATTGTAAGCCTTTGTTACGAGAGCTCTTGCTGTTGTGAGGTCATATCCTGTGATTGCGTCAACCGCATCATCAAGTGTAGGATACTTTGTATAGTCTACGCTGTAAATGTTGCAAAGAACCTTCTTAGCATCGTCAGACTGTCTGTATGCCTTACCGTTTTCAACATCATAGTAGTGCATGGAGTTGAAGAGTCCGAAGCCTGCGAGAGAGGATGTCGTTGTCTTTGCTGCAAAGTCTGCTCTGTTGATAGAGAGCGAGAGTGCCTTTCTGAAGTCGGAGTAACCGAGAATGGACTTATTAACGCCTTCGGTCTCACGAGCCTTAAGCTGCTCAACGTCAGACTGGAGCTGGAGAGATGCTACGAAGTCATCAGGTGTGAAGTACGCCTGCTCACTTCCCTTGTAGTCATCAGCGATGGTGACATCGATACCGATACTGTCGATCTTACCTGCCAAGAACATTGTCCAAGCAGAGTTCCATTCACCAACAGTGTCGCATACGATCTTATCTGTCTGATACTGACCGAAGTTCTCTTTGAGATAGTAGCCGTACCAGTTCTCGTTTCTGACGAGTGTGTACTGCTTACCGGACTGGAAGGACTCAAGCTTGTAGGGACCCCAGCTTGCGGTAGTAGCTACGCTTGAGTTATATGTGGATGTCCAGAGAGTTGTTCCCTCGGAAGGAGCTACCTTATTAGCCTCAAACTTTTCCCTGTGAACAAGGGGAAGAGAGGACATGTTGTAAGCTGCCTGGTAGGAGAGGCTTCCGTCATCCTTAAGAAGAGGAAGGGACTTGTCGAGAACGAGAACGAGTTCATATTCGTTGTCGCCAACAAAGATACCTACGTCTTCAAATTTCGTCTCGGGATATGTGAAGTTATATACGAGGTAGTTGGGAAGGTCGTCATCTGTTTCGCCCCAAGCAGGGTTAGATGTAGTAACAGAAGAGAGCATTGCCAACGTGTCTTCGGTTACGGCAACGAGACCTTCATCGTTTGCGAGAGCTGCAAGCTCTTCCCAACGCTCCATGCCGAAGTATGCCGAGCCGTATGCGCCAACATAGTCTGCAAGGGTGTTGCCGCCTGTCCAATCAAGAGGATAGTCAACAGCGATGTAAACAGCTGCTCCGTCGGGCTGAGTGTATACGCCGTCAGTGCCCTTAACGAGGTCAGCAATCGCATACAAACCTGTTACGCCGTTGTCAGTAATCAATGTCTGACCCTGCTTTACATAGTTTTCAGCATTGTGAATGATGGTTGCGCCTGCGTAGAAGGAGTCTGCACGGTAGTTCTGGAACTCGGGAGCGAGCTGCTCCTTCATTGTGTAAACAAAGTCCTCGGCCTTGATGGGTGTGCCGTCATCCCACTTAAGGTCGGAACGGAGAGTGATCTTCCATGCGTAGCCCTTGCTGCCTTCGGGAATACCCCACTTTGCATCTACAAGTGCGGATACGTCCTCAAGCTTTGTAGCTGCATCATACTTTACTACGAAATCGCCGGGGATTATTTTGCCGTTTTCATCGTATTTAAAGTCGTAAGTGAAGAAAGAGCTTCCAATGTAGCTCATGATCTGTGTATCATTGTTGTCCTGGTAGGTAAGCTCATTCCAGTTAGAAGGGGAAAGCGCTGTGTAAGTATTATAGGTATAGTCGCCGTCGGTGAAGATAGAGTTCTTCTCTTCCTCGCCCGGTTTTGTTCCCTCGCCCGTTGTTTCTTCCTCAGCGGGTGTGAAAAGACCACAAGAACCGAGGATCGCAACGCAGGATACGAGCATGAAGACTGCAAGTACGAGCGACAATACCTTTCTGAAGTTGATAGACATAATTTTGTCCTCCGTAAAATAATTTTTTCTCAATATTTTGAGAAAATAGATTTTCAAGTCAAGAAATGGCGTGGCTAACGGCATACACCACCGTCTCATTGCCCAACTGTTAAGTAACATTTTATCATCCTTTGTGCGCTTTGTCAATAGGTTTTGAATTTTTTATTGAAAATTTCATGTTTTTTTTACCTCTTACCGCTAAATTTTTACCTTTTACCCCAAAAATTGCAAGTTTTATTTTTTTTGTTGCATTTTGAGAAAACCTCATTTTTACTGTATTTCTTTAGTAAAATTATCTTGACACCGCCCTTTTTTGCATTTATAATTATTGTATGCAATCAATTACAATAAAGGTATTGGAAAATGGAAAAATACGATGTTTCTGTCGCCGCGTGCGAAAATTACGAAGAAAAAAATGTTAGCGTTGCGCTTGCCGCCGCGCTTGAGCCTATCGGCGGGCTTGATTTTGTTAAGGAAGGCATGACCGTTGCCATAAAGGCAAATCTCGTCACGTTTGCGCGCCCCGAGGAAGCGACAACGACTCATCCTGCCCTCATCTGTGCCCTCATTAAGCTCTTAAAGGAGCGCGGAGCCGCGAGAGTCATTGTCGGGGACTCGCCCGGCGGATTATACAACGCAACCTTTTTGAACAAGGTCTACAATGTCTGCGGTCTTTCCGACGCTGTCGAAAATGCAGGCGGAGAGTTGAACCGCAATTTCAGTCAATCCGAGGCTCATTTTGAAAACGCCAAGGTCGCTCACTCGTTCACATATACGTCGTACCTTGATGAGGCTGACGCAATCGTTGACTTTTGCAAGCTCAAAACTCACGGAATGATGGGCATGAGTGCCGCCGCAAAAAACATGTTCGGCGTTATCCCCGGCACGATGAAGCCCGAATATCATTTCAGATACCCGAATTCCGCCGATTTCGCGCGTATGATAGTCGATATTGACGAATACTTTGCCGACAAAATGAAACTCTGTATCGCCGATGCGATAGTCGGTATGGAGGGCAACGGACCTACGCAGGGAACGCCGAGAGAGATCGGCGCCATTCTCGCTTCCCCTTCTCCGCACAAGCTCGACTTGGCATGCGCAAAGATAATCGGTCTATCCCCTGACAGCATCCCCACTCTCGGAGCGGCGCGCGAGCGCGGGCTTATTCCCGAGAGCGTCGATGACCTTTCGGTTTTCGGAGACCTTGACTCTCTGGTAATTGAAGATTATAACAACGTAGCGGTTCGCAACAGCCTGCTTTTTGACTCAAAGTCAAAGCTTTTCGGAAAAATCGCAAAAAAATGCCTTGAGTCAAAGCCAAAGGTCCGGGCGCATGAGTGCCGTGGGTGCGAAAAATGCCGTCAGATATGCCCCGCACAGGCAATAGTTATGGAGAACAAAAAACCCGTTATCGACCGCAAAAAGTGCATCAAGTGCTTCTGCTGTCAGGAGTTCTGTCCCTTCGGAGCCATGAAGGTCAGCCGACCTCTCCCGGCGAGAATACTTAATAAATAATAATGTAGGAAAAATCATCCGACACATCAGTGACAAGCTATATTTACCTTTTCAAACAGCGTATTATAAAAGGGTGCGGCGGGAAAGCCTTTCAAAAGCTTTTCCCGTCGCACTTTTTTCTATTTATAAAATTCCTTCAACACCTCAGATGCGGCGAAAGACGCGTATGACGAACCGTGAGAGTTATCCTTCGGTACATTGTCGTCAGGCTCGATGACGACCGAGATCACTATGTCGGGATTGTCATACGGTGCGGCGCATACGAAGAGTCGGTTGTCGTTTTTTTCGGGTCCTCGCTGTGCGGTACCTGTCTTCGCGCCGACCGTGACGGGCAAGCCCTGCATATACCTCGACACGGCAGAATCATGCTGAGCCATCTGCTTCATTCCCTGCCTTGCGCCGTACAGCGCATCGGATGAGAGATTAATCTGACTCAAAATCTTGTTTTCCGTCGAGAAAACAGTCTTCCCATTCTCGCCGTAGGTTCTGACTTCCTTTAAAAGATGAACCGAATATCTCGTTCCTCCGTTTGTGACTGTGGCGATATAATTTGCAAGCTGAAGCGGAGTGAAGCTGTTGTCCGACTGCCCTATCGCGGCGGCAATGGTATTTCCCGCCGTCCAGCCAAGCAGACCGTTCTCCTCACGGTATTCGGGACCTGCCAGAATACCAACCTTTTCGGGCAGCTCGATTCCCGTATGCTCGCCGAGTCCGTACGCTCGGCAGTACTCATTCATAACATTTATTCCCATTATGCGCCCAAGCTCGTAAAAATAGCAGTTGCAGGACACCTCGAGCGAATAGGCGGCGTTCACGTTTCCGTGGGAATTCGGATAATACCAGCATTTAGGTTGATAGTCATCGTAATACGTATATATTCCGTCGCACCGCAGAGTCGTCGACGACGAGACAACACCGCTTGTGATTCCTGCCGCAACCATTCCGACCTTGAAGGTCGAGCCGGGCGTGTAGACACCGTTGAGAACTCGGTTATAAAGCGGGTTTGCAGGATCTTTCACAAGGTCATTGTAATTCTCGTTATACGTTCCAAGGTCAAACGAAGGATACGAGGCAAGCACCAAGACCTCGCCGCTCTGAGGGTCGATTGCGCAAAGCGCGCCTGCCTGCGCATCTCCAATCAGGGCGACGTTCTCCTCAAGCGCATCCTCCGCGGCAATCTGCAGATCAATATCTATCGTAAGATAAACGTCATTCCCCGCAATCGCCTCTTTTTCAACGTAACTGTCTATTATATTTCCATTCTTGTCCTCGACGACGACACGGACTCCGTCCTCTCCGCGCAGATATTCCTCAAATGCCATCTCGCATCCGCTAAGCCCAACCATATCGTTCATGTCGTAGCCCTGCGCTTTGTACTCCGACCAAGCTTCAGCAGGAATATTCCCGAGCTGTCCCAAAATATGCGAGGCATATCCGGGATAAGGATATTCTCTGTGAGCCTGCTTCTCAAACGCTACTCCGGGAATTGAAAGCTCCTCTATATATGTAATGAAGGAAAGGTCAACGTCGCTCGCAACGGTATATCGGTTGTATATTGAAAAATCAGCGACTTCCATGTCGTATCTCGCCCGTAAAAGCCTGTCAATATCCTTGTCGTCAAATAAAATGTTGCCTTCATCGTCCGCCATGCTGTATCTCTTTATGTAGTAGTCGACGATCTCGTCCTCGGTCGGAAATTTGTCGGGGTTTTGCCGATAAAACTCGTCAAGATATGACACGGTAAGCTGATTTTTCGGCTTTTCGGAGTCGGTTTCAAGCTCATTTTCGGCAATTCGCTTTAAAAGTCTGTAATATATGTTCGACTCGGTGTCAAGTGCCTCGGATGAATATTTATAATTCGGATATGCTCCCTCAAAAGGAAAGCTCGACTCTCCCATCTTGTCTTCTGCTTTCATCGCGTCAAGCGCACCAAGCAATTTTAGAATGTCATAGTTGCGGAGTAGTTGTGTCGCCGCCATCGCGTCGTAGTCAAGAACGAGGTCATACGTGTAGGTGTTTCCGACGATTTTTTTGCCGTTTCGGTCATATATCTCACCTCTGACAGCGTTTATCGGCTCACGCCGCTCGTACGTTCCGGTGTCTATCTTCCCCGGCTCCGCACTTGCGCAAATGCTTATCATTCGTACGGCAAAGATAACACATGCGAGCAAAAATACCGCAACAACGCAAAAAACACGGAAGGAGAATTTGTTTTTATATCTCATTTTTTATACCTCCGTGTTTTTTATATTTTGTATTTTATACAGGCAAAAGATTAAGTCCGAATTCCAAGATGTAAAGTATGAGCATGACGATTATCCCTGCGTTCAAAATGACGATCGATGCCGTCTTGCCTCGGGGTATTTCGACCTCGCCCTTTGAAAAACTCAGTTTTTTTCTGAAAACGAGCGGGAAAATGACCGCGCACGCCATTGATGCGTAAACTATCACATCAAAAACCAAAATTCCGATAAGTCCGAGCAGATTTTCCTGCAAAAATGAAGTTAGTGCCTCGGGATTTGCGGTGTCAAGCTCGGCGAGTTTATTGATGACAGGAGACAAAAACGACGTCAGCACCGAGCCTATAAAGTTCACTATCGCATGAATTGCAATCGTCAAATAGAGCTTGCCCGTGTTGTAATAGATGTATCCGAGCAAAAGTCCCAGCGCAAACGCATAGAAGAACTGATAAAGGTTGCCGTGCATGAGTCCGAACATAAGCCCCGAAAGCCCTATCGATATCACCGCTCCGTATTTCTGAGTGCGGTCGATTATCAGCTTGCGGAATACGAACTCCTCACCGATAGGCGCTACGATAACCGCGAAAATTGCGGTTATCCAGATGTTTTCCTCGTCGATTATGCCTTCAAGCCCGTTGCTGTAATCGTATCCGACAAGATTTGACAAAAATTCCATTACTCCGTTGCCAATCATAGCGCCGATATACATAAAGCCGAGCGCGGTTATGAGAAACAGTAAAAATGCTCCGACTCCCATCTTCTTTTTCTCGGGTGCCTTAGCCTCGCATTTAGAGAGGACAACCAGCAGAACGGGAAGTGCAAAGAGATAAAGTGATACGGGGGACAAAATGTTCAAAAACAGCGTAGAGCCGAGCAGGTCTTCGTTAACAAGCATCACAATTATCTGAATTATCAATGCCACCGCAAAGGAAACGAGCGAAAAGAGCGCGTATCCGAGTCCTATGCGGGAGAAGTTTCTTCTTTCCTTCGCCTCGTCAATGAGCGGTGCCTGCGTATAATCTTCATTCACCTTGAAATCGTCTACCCATGATGGACGGCTCTGCTCCTTGTAATATCCCGAGTAGGGATTTTCTTTTTCGTTTGGATTTTGCTCTCCGTTTTTCTTCTCTTTGTTGTAATACCTCGAATAGGGATTGTCGCTTTGATACTTCCCATGATCTTGCGTCTCTCCGCTTTCGGTCTTGTCATTAAACCTCGAGTAAGGATTATCACTTTGCCTCTGTTCTTGGCTACCGGTATCCTCATCCTTGCTTATAAATTTTGCGTAAGGATTATCGTATTCCTTTTTTTCGGAATTGATACCTTCTTTTGCAACGTCCTCATTTTGGGTGTTGTTTTGGTCGTTATGATTGTTTTCGTTCAAGAGTTTGCCCTCCGTTGAATGTTTTTGCAGTATTTATCTGTTTTTGTAGAGTATTCCGTCGGTGAGTATCGACGGCTTTTCAATTAGTCTTCCGATCCCTATGCACTCGCAGTCCATCGGATTTTTTGCAACCGTTACGCGTAGTCCCGTCTTTTTATTGATCAGCTCGGATATTCCCACAATGTTTGCACCGCCGCCGACAAGCATGATGCCGAAATTGGAAATATCACCCGCTATCTCGGGCGGCGAGCTTTCGAGTACGCCCGAGATCGTGCGGCAGATCGCCTCAAGTGCCGTATGTATCGCCATGTATACGTCCTCGGTCGATATGCGAACAGACTGCGCACACTTTAGTTTTTCATTCCTTCCGCTGACCTCGCATACCCCTCGGTCAACCCCCGACAGCGCCGCACCGATCTTGACCTTTATCATCTCGGCGCTCATCTCTCCGATAAAGAGATTGCGTTTTGATAAAAGACTGTTGATAATTGCTCCGTCGAGCTTGTCGCCGCCGAGCTTTATCGCTCTGGATTTGATTATTCTGCCCGAGCTTATGACCGCTACCTGAGTCATTCCCGCACCGATATCAACTATCATACATCCGCGAGGGTCGTTTATCTTAAGTCCTGCTCCGATTGCGGCGGCGATCGATGATTTTACCGTTCCCACCGCCTTAGCCCCTGCCCCGAATATCGCGTTTTCAACCGCAAGTCTCTCAACCTCGGTGCAGTTTTCGGGTGTGCTGACAAGCACTACGGGACGGTTGAAAAGCGAGAGCGATTCCGTCTTTACAAAATATTCACGAAGCATGAGCGTCGCCACCTCAAAATCCGAAACAACTCCGTTGCGAATTGGTCTGAAGGCTTCCATGTTGGAGGGGGTCTTGCCTATCATCATCTTTGCTTCACGACCGAGCGCAATAACGCGGTCAAGCTCCTTGTCAACGGTAACCACCGTCGGCGAGCGCAATATTATTCCCTTGCCCTTGACAAACATTCTCGTGTTTGACGTGCCAAGGTCAAGTCCTATGTGCTTTGGCATGCTTTCCCCTCCTTCCCCTTTTACTTATTCACTCTTCACTTTTCACTTTTCACTCTTTATTCTCAGTTCAGCTTTATCCCAAACTCATCCCGAAGCAGCCTGTAAAGCGTATTTACCGGCAGTCCGACAACATTGAAATAATCGCCTTCGATTCCCCTGATAAAGGCACTCGCCCTGCCCTGTATCGCATACGCACCCGCCTTGTCGTAAGGCTCGCTTGTGTCAAGATATGCCTTGATCTCGTCATCTGTGAGAGAATCGAAAAACACCTTCGTCGATGCCGAAGCCCTCGCCTCACGCTCGCCGTAGGAAAGATAAATTCCGCTCACAACACAGTGATGATTTCCCGAAAGCTTGCGTATCATGCGCTCGGCATCGGCTCTGTCGCGCGGCTTGCCCAAAAACTCGCCGTCCGCATAAACCAAAGTGTCGGATGCGATGATCAGAACCTCACCGCCGTCTCCGATTTTCTCCCTGACCGCCCTGCCCTTGCGCTCGGCTAAAGTCATGACAAGCTCCTCCGGGTCCTTTATATCGGACGTCTCGTCGGCATCCGCAACAATAACATCAAATTTTACACCGAGATTTTCAAGTATCTCTTTTCTCCTCGGAGATTTTGACGCAAGAATTACTTTGATTGACATAAAACCAACCCTCTCCACACCCGAAAACAAAAACAGGCATAGTATACCATTATTATTATCCATTATAAATTATATCATGAACAAATGTTTATTTCAAGTACAACATACTAATATTTTATGAAAAAACATCTTTTTTTCGACAAAAAAACAAGAGCGCATCCGGAAATGCGCCCTTGACATATTAATTTTGACTTATATTTAACTTAATGAGAGATTGCCTTATAAGTTAAATAATCCCGGCCGGGTTCAATACTGTTTCAACACGGGAGCGGATAGCAGGCTGAATTTTTGCAAGCAAAAATTCAGCGTCACCTCATTTCAGTTAGAACCCCATATTGAAAGTTTTTGGGAGGTGTGGAACCCCTTTTTTCAAAAAGGGTTCCACAAAACCTTAACACAATCTTACTTCAGCCCTCTCACATGGTCAACAAACTGCTGCGCAGTTCTGCCCGAAATTCCGCCGCCGAGCATTTCCCACTTGTGAGCCTCGGCGATAAGCTGTTCTTTATCCATAGTAATTTCGGGGTAACGCGCGGCGAGAGCCACCACCATGTCGTCAAACTCTCGGCGAGAGGGCTTGAAATAGCCGATTGACAATCCGAATCGGTTGACGAGCGAGAGCTTTTCCTCAATAGTCTCGCAACGGTGAAGGTCGCCGTCCTGCGTCATGTCACTTCTGTCCTTCCACGTCTCCTTGATAAGGTGACGGCGGTTTGAGGTCGCATATATCAGCACGTTGTCGGGCTTTGTCTCAACGCCGCCCTCGATTATAGCTTTGAGATATTTGTATTCTATCTCGGACTCCTCAAAGGAAAGGTCGTCCATGTAAATTATAAAGCGGTAATTGCGATTCTTGACCTCGCTGATTATGCGCGAAAGACATCCGAACTGATGCTTGTAGATCTCAATCATCCGCAGTCCTCGGTCGTAGTACTGATTGACTATCGCCTTGATGCTCGTCGATTTGCCCGTTCCGCTGTCGCCGTAAAGGAGCAGATTGTTTCCGCCCCTGCCCGAGATGAACGCCTCGGTATTCTCAATAAGCGCCTTTTTCTGCGACTCGTAACCGATAAGGTCGTCAAGCGTGACCTTGTGCATATTCGTTATGGCACGGAAGCTCATCGAAGTGCAGTGCTCGTCGGTATCTATGCGGAACGCCTTGTTGAGTCCGAACATTCCGACACCGTAGTCACGGTAAAACTCCGCAACTATGTAGAATATCTCCTCACCATCCTTCGCCTCCTCAATACGGCGGCTGAGCGCTTTGACCTTTTCGCTTACGTTTTTGTTGAATATCTGCTCTCTTTTTGCAATAGCACGATAGTTTGAAAGCACCGAGAAGCAGTTAATATCGAGCGCCTTTTCAATATTAGTAAAATCGAAGTCGAAAAGTGCCTTGAAGACCGAAAAATCGTTCACCGCAAAGCAGTTTACCGTTCCGTCCTGAACTCCCGCCTTCTCGTAAGTCAGGCTGAAGGGGTTTTCGTCGGTCATTATCAAGAATGTAAGATAATTGTGCCAGAGATTGTTGTCAAAGCCGTATTTCGTTGCGACCTCAAGCAGATTTCGAACCTGCGCGTAAATGCGCGTACGCAGGTCGTCGTCGGTTGCGGATTTCAAATCAAAGTCCTTGAAAACTCTGCCGATCTCGCAGAGTATCTCGTCTCTTGCGGACGAGCGGTAGATAATAAGCTTGGATATTTCGCGGTACATATTTTTCCCTTTTTGCGCATCTGCGCGGTCAGATTATTTATCGTCTTGAAGCTCGGCGTATGCGGCGTTGACGCACGGAGCCGTAAAATCATTGTAATTGAAGTCATAGATCGTGACTGTCCCGTCCCCCTCACCGTAGAAGGTGACCTTGTCTCCGATTGCGAAGTTTGACGGTCCGCTTTGTATGCAGCTGCGGACCAATATCTCTTTTCCGAGTCCTTCGATCTTGCAGATATAGTATTTTGTATAGTCCTCGTCCGAATAGTATCCGTCGGCATCATCGGTGATACCCGATACCGTGACGGTAATTTTCAGAAATTTGTCTTTATACGCCTCGGGGTCACGCCAGACTTCCTCCGCTTCGACCGACTCGCATTTTGCAATATATTCCCCACGAGAAAGCTTTGTGTTGACGGGTGGGTCGAAAACATTTAATACCCAACCGATTATCGTGCCGATTCCTATTGTGGTTATGAGAAGATAGACACATGCGATAATTATAAACGTGATTTTTGCACTTTTCTTGTGCGGGCTGGTCGCAAGCAGGATTATGCCGACGATCGGTATGAAGATCATTGTCAGAATGATAAACCACCAGCTGTGATACCACTCAACAAAAGTTACTCTGCCGCTGCTTTGTCGGCGTTTTTTCTCCTTTTTAGGCGGTTTGCGGTTGCCTGCCCGCATCTCCTCGGGGCAGACCTTACCGCACAGAGGGCAACTGTCGCCTGCAAAAAAGCATTGGCAATCCGGGCATTTATTGAGGTCGGGGCGGTCAAGCTCGTCGCTGCCGTCAAATGCGCCTAACATTCTTCCCATGTGTCATTTTACCTCCGGTTCGGAATTTGATAAAGATATTTTAGCTTATTAATGCTGTGAAGTCAATTGCTTTTTGTTATTATTAAAGGTTTTTGAAGAGGGGTTTGGGGAGAAATTCGATTTAATATATTACTCGGACTCCTCGCGCTGCGAGGAGCTGTTTGCACCAAATTGAGTTTGATTTAGTTCAATCTCACGGTGCATGTCTTTTTCGCAAAAAGCCCCTCCCCAACGCATCCTTCTTACTCCTCAACTACCGCAATGCTCAAGTCCGCCAGAGCCTTAGCGTCGGCAGGCGCGGGGCAGCCCGACATAAGCTCGCTGGCGTTCTGAACCTTCGGGAAGGCGAGAACGTCGCGGAGACTGTCGGCTCCGCTCATTACCATCGCGAGTCGGTCAAGTCCCATACCGGAGCCGCCGTGCGGGGGCGCTCCGTACTTGTATGCTTCGACGAGGAAGCCGAATTTTGCTTCGATCTCCTCGGGCGTGAGTCCGAGAGCCTTAAACATCTTCTCCTGAAGCTGCCAATCGGTGATACGGATGGAGCCTGAGAGCAGCTCGGTTCCGTTGAGAACCATGTCGTAGCACTTTGCTCTGACCGCACCGGGGTCACTTTCAAGCAGAGGCAGACACTCCTCAAGAGGCATGGTAAAGGGATGATGCATGGCATCCCAATGCTCGGTCTCCTCGTTCCACTCAAAGAAGGGGAACTCGGTGATCCAAAGGAAGTTGAACTTACCCTCGGGAATCATGTCGAGCTTGCGCGCAACTATCTGACGGAGCGCGCCGAGTGTCGGAAGCACTACCTTGTCCTTGTCAGCGCATATGAGCATAACGTCGCCCTTTTCAAATCCGACTGCCGCGTATATTGCCTCAAGCTCTTCGGGAGTCATGAATTTCGCAAACGAGCAGTTGGGAGTCTCATCCGCCCAGCGAACGTAGGCGAGTCCCTTGGCTCCGATTCCCTTCGCATGCTCGGTTAACTTATCTATCTCTTTTCTCGTAAGTGTTGCCGCACCGTTCTTTGCAACTATGCAGCGAACGCTGCCGCCGTTTTCAAGCGCGGACTTGAATACCGCGAACTCGCTTGACCTTACGCACTCGGAAATATCCTGTATTTCCATACCGTAGCGTGTATCGGGCTTGTCCGAGCCGTATCTGTTCATCGCCTCGGCAAAGGTCAGTCTCTGCATGGGAGTCTCAACGTCGAGGTTCAAAACCTCCTTGAAAACTCTCTTGATAAAGCCCTCGTTCATCGCCATTATGTCCTCCATAGTGGCGAAGGACATCTCAAGGTCTATCTGAGTAAATTCGGGCTGGCGGTCGGCGCGAAGGTCCTCGTCACGGAAGCAACGCGCAAGCTGAATGTATCTGTCAAAGCCCGAAAGCATCAGAAGCTGCTTGTATATCTGGGGAGACTGCGGAAGCGCGTAAAAGCTTCCCTTGTGTATTCTCGACGGAACGAGATAGTCGCGCGCGCCCTCGGGAGTTGCCTTTATCATCATGGGAGTCTCAATTTCATAAAAACCGTTCTCGTAGTAGTATTCACGCGCAACACGCGCAATATCGTGACGCATCTTGATGTTCTTTTGAAGCTCGGGACGGCGAAGGTCGACGTAACGGTATTTGAGTGCAGTCTCGTCCTTTACCTTTTTAGAGTCGCTGACCTCAAATGGGGGTGTCTGCGCCGCCGAAAGCACCTTCATGCTCTCAACGTATACCTCAAGCTTACCCGTGGGGATATTTGCGTTTATCGCTCCCTCGCCGCGCGGACGGACGGTTCCGTGGACGCAAAGCACGTACTCCGCGCGAGCCGAAAATGCCTTGTCGAACACCTCTCTGTCGGTCTTGTCGTCAAACGCGAGCTGAACAATACCCGTTCTGTCGCGAAGGTCGATGAATATGAGTGCACCGAGGTCTCTCTGTCTCTGCACCCAACCCATAACGCATATTTTCTCGCCTATCATCTCCTCGGAGACTTCGGCACAGTAGCACGTTCTCTTGTCTTCATTCGTTAAAAATTCTGCCATTTTTATTACCTCTCTATGTCAATATGCCTCGGCGCGTATCGTGTAAGCCGAGTCAATAGCTTCCTGCGCAAGCGCCTTGAAATCGAGTTTTTGTTCTTCAATCAGCACCTTTTCAAGCTGCGGCTTGGTTCTCGGATGCTTCGGCGTGAACACGGTACAGCAATCCTCGTAAGGCTCGATCGATATGTCAAACGTTCCTATTTTTTCGGATATTGCGATTATTTCAAGCTTGTCCATTCCTATGCAGGGACGGAATACGGGGATCGACGATGCCGCATCGGTCACCGCGATAGCCTCCATCGTCTGCGATGCTACCTGACCGAGACTCTCTCCCGTTATTAAACACTTTGAGTCGTGGTCAGCCGCGATCTTTGACGCTATATACATCATGTATCTGCGAAGCAGGAGCGTAAAATAGTCCTCATCGCAGTGCTTTACAAGCTCTTCCTGAATCTTCGTCAGAGATACGACGTGAACGTATATGTCACCTGCATACGCCGCAACGGTGCGAGCAAGTCTTATCACCTTATCTCTTGCCATCTCGCTTGTGTAGGGGAAGGACTCAAAGTGGATCGCCTCGACTCTCACACCGCGTTTTGCCATCATGTATCCCGCAACGGGCGAGTCGATTCCGCCCGACAAAAGGAGTAGTCCGTGACCGCTCGTTCCGACGGGAAGTCCGCCTGCGGCGCTTCTCTGCCCTGCGTGGACGTACGCCGCCTGCTCGCGAATCTCAACCTTGACGACAACGTCGGGATGATGCACGTCAACACGGATCTTCCCCCGCGTTGCCTCAAGAATCTCGCCGCCGATTATCTCCGCAAGCTGCATCGAATTGTAGGGAAAAGTCTTATCACTGCGCTTTCCTTCGACCTTAAACGTCTTCTTGCCATCCAAAAATTCGGGTATGTATTCGCGCGCGACTCGCTTTATGTCCTCAATGTCCTTTTTGCAGACCGCCGCACGTCCGATAGCCGCAATTCCAAAGGTCTTCATCGCACTGTCGTACATTCCGTCGATGTCGGCAAAATCGTCAAGCGGTTTTACATATATCGTGCTCTGCGCACGGCTTATTTCAAAATTACCGTGTTTTTTTGCTCTTTTGCGCAACTCCTTGCACAAAATGTCCTCAAAATAGCGTTTGTTAGCGCCTTTAAGTACAATCTCGCCGTATTTGCAAAGTAAAATTTCTCTCACGTCACACCTCCGGCGCATCCTTGTAGTAGTTTGGGAATAACTTTTCCCAGACCTTCATACAGCCTATCGTGTCGGCAATCGATGTGTGCGCGATTCCGTCCCACTCAACACCGAGCGCCGCCATCGCATCGGTCAGCGACGCGTGAGACAGGTCGGGCAGGTGTTCGTGCGCGTATCTGACAAATTCGTTTGCGCAGCAACGAGTCTTTTGACGGAGCCACTCGCGCTCCTCTTCGGTCTCATAGATGTACTTGATGTGACTGTAATCGGTCGAAACGCCGTATGCGATAATGTTGTCGGCATTTGCGAATATCTCTTTTATCTCGGGTATGAGGTCGTCAAGCATGGGCGAATCCTGGACCATCGCAGGTGCGATACCGTGAATTTTCTCGGTATTCTTCCACTTTTTCTTGTGCGCAGGCTTGATAAACGTGTCCATAATGACTTTTCCCGTGGCATCGGTCACCGAAATTGAGATTATCTCGTCGTGGTCGTAAACGCCGGTAAGCTCCAGGTCAAAGAAAATGACTCTTTCTCGCTTCATGCCGTAGTATGCGTTGCGGTGAAGGTCGCCCTCGGCGCGTCGCTGTGCAAGGTCTTCCTCGTAGCACGCGCGGCAGAGCTTTTTGCGAAAGCGTATGTCCTTGCCGCACTTGACGCACGCAAGCGGCAGACGAATAGCCGTTTTCTTGTCGTAAAAATAGAGTGTCGAGCCGTCGCCCTTCACCGTAAACGCGACAGGCTCCTCGACCGTCTCATAGTGCATCTGCGCGAGTCTTTCTTTCGTGTAGTAGCCGTTTGATGCAGCGCGCTTGATGCTCATTCTCTCGATAACGCTTCCGCTGTCAAGTGACTTTTCTTCTTTTCTCGCTCTCGGGAAATACCACTGCTCGGGCGGTGCCTCGACGACCTTGTTCGGGTCAAAATAGTAAATGATACTGCCGTCCTCCGCCGTGTCGAATGCGGCAGGGTCGCCGTTCGGCATCAGATGCATCTGAGTCAGCACGCCGCGTGTCAGATATTTTTTCTTATCCGCCTCGGCACGTGTCAGATGCGGAATTTTTGCGCCCGATTTGAGCGTCATAGTGTTTTCCAATTTAACCTCCGTTTTCTCTTTGCTCACGGCAAGCGTACATCAAGCGGACGCGCGCATAAAATCCCGTTACACAAAAGAGATATCTATATAATATTTTGTATAAACAAAATCAACCACTTTACATTATAACATACGCGTCACGGTTTTACAAGGGCTTTTTTGATTTTTTTGCGTCTTTTCGTCCGTCTTTTTGCGAAATCTTCACTTCAAAGTTATAAAATATTCGCCGCACGGCGATAAAAGGGCTTGCAAAAGGCTGGAAAATGTGCTATAATGTATATTGGATTATAATGCGGACAGTATGTACTGAGAGGAGAAACGATGGTAAAGATAGAATTCGTTGAGAAAAACAGCCGAGCATACCGCGCAGGGATAAAATGCGGAGACATTCTCGACAAAATCAACGGCAGAGAGATAAACGACGTACTCGATTACCGTTTCTTCCTGGCGGAAAAAGACGTTGTTTTGAGCCTTTTACGTGACGGAGAGAGGCTTACGGTTGAGATAAAAAAATCGCAGTACGATGACATCGGGCTTGATTTTGAGACACCGCTCATGGATAAAAAACACTCGTGCGAGAACAAATGCATCTTTTGCTTTATCGACCAATTGCCGAGCGGAATGAGAAAAACGCTCTATTTCAAGGACGACGACTCGCGCCTCTCCTTTTTGCACGGAAACTACATCACGCTTACAAACCTTCACGACAAGGACATCGACCGAATAATCGAGATGCACATCTCTCCCGTCAACATTTCGATCCACACGACCAACCCCGAGCTGCGAGTCAAAATGATGCACAACAAACGCGCCGGCGAGGTGCTGTCGTACATCAAAAGACTTTCCGATGCAGGCATATCGCTCTGCGGACAAATTGTACTTTGCAAGGGAATCAACGACGGCGAGGAGCTTTCACGCTCGATGCGTGACCTGTGTGAGTTTTTCCCTGCAATGCAAAGCGTTTCAATAGTTCCGGCAGGACTTACGCGCTTCCGTGAAAAGCTCTATCCGCTCGAAGGCTTTACAAAGGAAGAAGCCGCCCGAGTATTGGAGCAAGTCAATTCCTTCGGAGAGAAGATGAAGGAAAAGCACGGCGTGCGGATGTTTTACTGCGCCGATGAGCTTTATCTCAAAGCCGAAAGGGCACTTCCCGATGAGGATTACTACGACGGATATCCGCAGATCGAAAACGGCGTCGGCATGATAACCTCAACGCTCTCCGAGTTTTACGACGAGCTGGATTACATTGACGAATACATCGGAGAGGTCAGGCTTCCGCGCACCGTCTCGGTAGCGACCGGCGTTGCCGCGTACGATACGATAATATCCATGGCGCGCGCGCTTGAAGATAGAGTCAGCGGACTCAAAATAAACGTCTATAAGATAATCAACAACTTTTTCGGAGAGAGCATTACCGTTGCGGGATTGCTTACAGGCAAAGATATCTCGGAGCAGCTTCACGGAAAAGACCTCGGTGAGGTCCTCTTCTTCCCCGAAAATGCGCTCCGCGCCGACGGAGATCTCTTCCTTGACGACATATCACCCGAAGAACTCGGCAAAAATCTCGGCGTTATCGCACGCCCGGCGCACAATGACGGCGCACAGTTTATAAAGGACATGCTTGGTCTCTAAAAAAATTCGCTTTAATTGCCCCAAAATATATAATTCGCTTCCCATAGAACCAAAAGCCAAAACTATTTGAAGGCTTTTGGCGAGGTGCTGGGGCATATCCCCACAAAGGAAAGGATAATAAATGTCAAAACCGATCATAGCAATAGTAGGACGCCCAAACGTGGGCAAAAGCACGCTTTTCAATAAGCTTATAGGCGAACGGCGCTCGATAGTCGAGGACGTTCCCGGTGTCACTCGCGACCGAATTTACGGCGAGACCGAGTGGTGCGGAAAACAGTTTATCGTCATCGATACCGGAGGAATAGAGCCGAGGAGCGACGATGTCATTCTTTCGCAAATGAAATTTCAGGCTCAGGTGGCAATTGAGGATGCCGACGTTATCGTCTTTATGTGCGACGTACGCACAGGTCTTACCGCATCCGACAAGGATATTGCGATAATGCTCAAAAAGAGCGGAAAGCCTATCGTCCCATGCATCAACAAGTGCGACAGCGTGGGCAATCTGCCTTATGAATTTTATGAATTTTACGAGCTTGGATTTGACTGCGATCCTGTCGCGGTCTCGTCGGTTCACGGCTCGGGTACGGGCGACCTTCTCGATGCCTGCGTTGAGGCTATCGGCGATTGGGACTACGAGGACGAGGAGGACGACTCTATTAAGGTTGCCGTTATAGGCAAGCCGAACGCCGGTAAATCCTCGATAATCAATAAAATGCTCGGTCAAGAGCGGCTTATCGTCTCAAATATCGCGGGAACAACGCGCGACGCCGTTGATTCAAGGCTTGAAAACTCATTCGGCAAATTTACGCTTATCGATACGGCAGGAATCCGCCGTCAGTCCAAGATAAATGACAACATCGAAAAATACAGTGTTCTCCGCGCGCATATGGCGGTTGAGCGAGCCGACGTCTGCCTTATAATGATAGACGCATCGGTCGGCATCACCGAGCAGGACGAAAAAATTGCGGGAATTGCGCACGACTCCGGTAAAGCGAGCATAATCGTCGTCAACAAGTGGGATTCTATCGAAAAGGACAATTCGACAGTCAATAGTTTCACTCGCGAGATACGTGAGCATCTTTCATATATGCCCTACGCTCCGATACTTTTCGTCTCCGCAAAGACAGGTCAGCGCATAGACAACATATACGAGCGCATAAACTATGTCCACAATCAGGCAAACACGCGTATCTCAACGGGTATGCTCAACGACGTCTTAGCCGAGGCAACGATGCGCACTCAGCCTCCAACCGACAAGGGCAGACGCTTGAAGATATATTACATGACACAGATAAGCGTTGCTCCCCCGACCTTCGTAATCTTCTGCAATAATTCGGAGCTTTTCCACTTCTCATATCAAAGATACATTGAAAACTGTATGCGAGAGACCTTCGGTTTCTCGGGAACACCTATAAAGATAATCATCCGCGAGCGCGGCGAAGATAATACAAAATAATTAAACACAAGGTAAAAATGGATAACGAAAATAAAGAACTTGCGGCGGAAAAACGCCGCGAAGCAAGAATCAAAATCATTAAGTTTGCGTCAGTCATAATTGCAGGCGCAATAATCCTCGCGTGCTACTCCTACACAAAGGTTGAGGATGCCTTCTCGCAGATGATGCTCTTTGGACTCTCGGCGCTTCTCTGCTCCTTTGCCTCGATTTTAATTATGGGCGCGGTCGCAGTAGGCAGAGCCGAGAAAAATCGGCATAATTTCTTCCTCTACGACAAAAAGAAGAAGGCTGATATTCCCGTTTCCGCCCTTACCGTCGAGAATATAAGAGAAAAGCTGCTCGCATTTATGTCGGTGTTCAAGCGCAGAGGAAAGCTCTATGTCGGCGACCTCTTTGACGATAACCCCAACATTCCCGACTGCTTCAAGCCCCTGTTCTGTTATGAGATACTCTATGAGCTTGCCACAAACGACGGAATGGACGCTGTGGCATTTCTCGGGTTCGGCAGTGAGTGTGCGGACATATTCACGAAATATCTCCGTGAAAACGAGGACTATGAGCTTGCAAACACTCTGGTCGGCTTTATTTCGGACTTCTCGTCGGAAAACAACAATTCCGAGAGCTTCAAAGAGTATTTGAAGACTAAAAAAACGCATATCGAAGAAAAAATGCTCGGATACACCGTAAAAAACATTGAAAAATTCAATTAATTCGCAAAATTACACCCGAGAGGATGTGAAAAAATGTTCATTGACAAAATAAAGATCTATCTCAAGGCAGGAAACGGCGGAAACGGTGCCATTGCCTTCCGCAGAGAAAAATACGTTGCGGCAGGCGGTCCCGACGGCGGTGACGGCGGAAACGGCGGAAATATCATCTTCCGTGTCGATCCCGGCTCAAATACCCTGCTTGCCTTCAGATACAAGCGCAAATTCGTCGCGGGAAACGGCGGAGACGGACAAGGCTCGAAATTTCACGGCAAGACCGCCGATGACCTTGTCGTCTTGGTTCCCCCCGGAACGCTTATCAAGGACCCCGAGAGCGGAAAGATAATTCACGACATGTCCGAGAACGACGGTGCCGACTATATCTGCTGCAAGGGCGGACGCGGAGGCTGGGGAAACAAGCATTTCGCCACCCCTACGCGCCAAACCCCCATGTTTGCAAAGAACGGAACGAAAGGAGAAGAGAGAGAGGTCGTGCTTGAGCTTAAGATGATTGCCGACGTCGGTCTTATCGGTATGCCGAGCGTCGGAAAATCCTCAATTCTCTCTGTTATATCCTCCGCCAAGCCCAAAATTGCGGACTATCACTTTACAACGCTTTCTCCCAATCTCGGAGTAGTCTCAACAGGTCCCGAGCGCGGATTCGTTGCGGCTGATATCCCGGGACTCATTGAGGGCGCGGCTGAGGGCGCGGGACTCGGACATTCCTTTCTCCGCCACGTCGACCGTTGCCGACTGCTCCTTCACGTCGTCGATATTTCGGCATTTGAGGGCAGAGACCCCGTCGACGATATCATCACGATTAACCGTGAGCTTGAGCAGTACAGCCCCGACCTTGCAAAACGTCCGCAGATAATAATTGCGAACAAGGTCGACTCGCTTGACCGCGACGTTGTCGATATCGAAAAATTTGAAAACTTCATCAAAGAAAACGGATACGAGATGATGTATATCTCGGCATACACCGGCGAAAACCTTGACGAGATGATACAAATGGTTGAAAAGAAGCTCCGGACGCTTCCGCCGATCACGGTATACGAGCGCGAATACGACGAGACCGACGCGTACGTTTCAAGCGGCAAGGAGACCACTATCATTCAAGAGGACGGCAAGTATATCGTCGAGGGCGAATGGCTCTACAATCTCATGGGTCAGATCAACTTCTCAAACTACGAGTCGCTTGACTATTTCCAGAGAGTGCTTTCCAAGAGCGGTGTCTTCAGAGAGCTTGAGGAGAGGGGCTGCTCCGACGGAGATACCGTATCTATCTACGGCTTTGAGTTCGATTACGTTAAATAATTTTATTCAAAAGTAAATAACAACAGAAAGGAACGCATATGAATATCTGGCACGATCTTCCAAAAAATGAGGTAACCCCCGAGAGATTTTCCGCGGTAATCGAGATACCGAAGGGCAGCAGCTGCAAATACGAGCTTGACAAAAAAACGGGCATGCTTCGCCTTGACCGCATACTCTACACCGCAACCCACTATCCCGCAAATTACGGATTTATTCCGCGAACGTATGCCGACGACGGAGACCCGCTCGACGTGCTGGTTCTCTGCTCCGAGCCGATTTTCCCGATGACTTTAGTCGAGGTCTATCCGATAGGTGCCATGCGAATGATCGACGGCGGCAAGCAGGACGACAAGATCATTGCGCTCCCCTTTTCCGACCCGACGTACAGAGACATAAAGTCGATAGACGAGCTTCCTCCACATATCTTTGATGAAATAATGCACTTCTTTACGGTCTACAAGCAACTCGAAAACAAGCAGACCGCGGTAAAAGAGCTTTTCGACTGCAAGGATGCAGTTGAGATCATCAGACAGGCAATAGTCGATTATGAAAAACTTATGAAAAACGGCGGGAAGCAATAAATAATGAATATATCCTCCCTTTTTGGGCGACAATTACGTCACAAAAAAAGGGAGGATATTTTATGCTTAAAAAAATATTGATTATTTCAGGTGCGTCCTTAGCGGCACTGCTCGGCGGACTCGGACTTTTAAAAAATTCCAAAAAGATGAAGATGCGCAGAATGATGAGGCGCATCGGCAGTACGATGTATAACGTCGGAACGATGCTCCGCACGCTGTCGCTTCAGGTGGCGCAGAGCTGAAAATTAAAAAGAACTTGGGGAATAATTCGCTGCAATTTCCCCAAGCTCTTTTTATTCTCCGAAGCTATCCGCAAAGGTTGTTGCCAACACGTCGCAACGCTCGTTGTACGGATGCCCGTTATGACCGCGAACCCAGACGAATGTGACATCGTGTCTGTCAAGCAGACCGGTGAGTTTTTCCCACAAATCGACATTCTGCACGGGGCTTTTGTCGCTCTTTCTCCAGCCGTTTTTGCGCCATGAATCAAGCCAGCCCTTTTCGATTGCGTTTACCACGTATTGCGAGTCGGTCGTCAGCGTGACCTCACAGCTCTCCTTGAGCGCGGAGAGAGCCGCGATAACGGCAGAAAGCTCCATGCGGTTATTCGTCGTCATAGGCTCACCGCCCGAAAGCTCCTTTTCCTTGCCTGCATAGACAAGAATGGCACCCCAGCCGCCGCGACCGGGATTGTTGCGGCATGCGCCGTCGGTATATATATCAACTTTTTTCATATTCTGACCTTTTTGTGAATAAATTTAACACTGATATTTTACCACGTAATCGATAACATGTCAATCTCTTTTTCTCACTTTGGAAAATTTTGACTTTAGTCTTTACGACATTTTATGGCAAAAACTGTTGACAACCATTCACATTTCAGTTATAATGTTAATGCACAGTTTAAAAACCGCATTTGCATAGGTTATACTCAGGAGGACATTCTGATGCCGGAAGGAACAAATATTCCCGTTGCGGAAGTAACCCCAAAGCAGGAAGAAGCACAAAAAACAGAACAAACAAAAAAAGAATATAAGAAAACCAAAGGAAAGAAGAGAAAACGCCGTTTCGGCGACAGGCGAGAGGGAAGGCGGATACGCACGCTTGACGGCTTCCACGTTGCCATGCCCTTCATCATGAAGGATAGGTCGGATGCCTGCAACACTTTTGCAGACGAGGTCGACATAAGCGAGGCAAACCTGTTCGTCCGCGAGCAGATACAGTCGGGAAAAGAAAATTTCTCAATGCTGCACGTAATTTTAGCAGGATACGTGCGTACGGTCGCTACATACCCATACATTAATCGTTTTGTAAGCGGACAGCGCATATACGCAAGAGACAAGATCGAAGTCGTAATGACCGTCAAAAAAGAGATGACAATGGATGCTCCCGATACCTGCATCAAGGTAACATTTGATCCGCACGACACGGTATTTGATGTTTACGAAAAGTTTAACGCCGTTGTCACAAACATCGACCAAACAGGCACCGACGGAGTTGCCTCGTTTTTCAAAAAGTTCCCCCGTCTGCCCTTCCGCTGGACGGTCAGCCTCATAAATTGCCTTGATTATTGGGGACTCTGCCCGAAGATGCTTATGGATGCGCTTCCCTTTTGGGGTTCAATGATAATCACGAGCATGGGCTCGCTCGGTATTAAACCGATATATCATCACCTCTACAACTTCGGAAATCTCCCTATTTTCGTTTCCTACGGAACGAAGAGAAAGGTCGTTAGTGTAAATAAACGCGGTGAGATAAATACAAAATGCGTTATAGATATGAAGATAGTCACGGATGAGAGGACCTGTGACGGCTTCCAATACGCGACAGCCTTCAAGTTCTGGAAAAGGCTTATCGAAAATCCCGAAGTCTTGAAAAATCCCCCCGAAGAAGTCAAAGAGGATATTGATTAAAAAACGAAAATCGGCTGATGAGAAACACTTTTAAGGTGTTCTCGGACAGCCGATTTTTCAGTATAACTTTACCATCGCCGCACCGTATCGGCTGATGTTGAGAATCAGACGTTTTTTCTCCCCCGTGATCGGTATTGAGTCCGCCAAGGTCATATCCTTCACGCCGTCAAGCATATATATGTCGGCGGTGTATATGTCGGACGGAATAAAGTCAAGTCTCAGATCGACTATTCCGCATCCGTCAAAGGATGAAATAAGAATATAAAATCCGTCATCCCCCTTGGCTCCCATGGCATATATGCCCGAGTGAGCAAAGCCCGGAGATTCTTCGATCGCCGTATATATTCCTTGTCCTGCCCTGTATACTTCACCGTATGCCTTGAAAGCGTGAAAGGTCTTTTGAGGATTTCCGAAGCGGTCGGAGATAGCGCACCACGGCGAGATATTCGGCTGGGCATCGTAAAAGCACGCCGCCGAGATCTCCTTTATGTTTCCGAGCGATATCATGAACGAAAGTGCATACGCCGCACCCTTTATCGAACTTTGCGACTCAAAGAGCTTCTTTTTTGCCTCGGCGCATCTCTCGTCCGTACCGGACATGACTTTCCAAAGCGGCATCGAACCTATTGCCTCAGAGTCGATATAGCTCCATGCTCCGACGATGATCTCGGTCTCCGAAAACCCGAGATTGTGCAAGAGCGGCATGAGGTCATATATATTCTTTGCGAGCTTTTGAGGCTCGGAGTCGAAGGATGAAAGAGTGATAAAATCAAGCGGAGAGCGTGTTTTTTTGCAGTATTTCAAAAATTCTCTCAACCCGTCGCCGCAATCGGAAAAGCACATTCCGCCGACCTTGAGGCTTCGGTCAATAAGCTTTATCGCCGACGACACCCTGCGGTAAAGCTCAAATATGCGCTCGGAATCCTTCGAATATGTATCTGCATGATTCCAAATTTCAAAATACTCTAACCCAAACGCATATCCGTCGGCAAAATAGTCGTTGTAATGTCTGACGATATTTGCACAGACCTCGACAAAAGAGTCAATGTCTCGGGGCAAGCTTATGCTTTTTCCCGAATACATGCGGTCAAAGCTCTCTCCAAGGCGGAAAATGACCTTCGCGCCGGCATTATACGCCGCCGCAACGTATTTATCCGTGTAGGAAAAGTCGTAATTTGACGCGTCGCGCGGGTCGGACTCGGGGTTCTTAAAAATCCTTGAAATATCGACCGCGTATGAGGAAATCGCACTGTCGGTCTCGTCGAAACGAACGTACGGCACACCGATCTCACGGAAAAGCGAGGAAATGTCCGCTCCGTATGATACGGGGCCGTTGCACATACCGTGAAGCGGCTTGACCCTGTCCGTCGGCATCGAAAGGTCAACCTTTACCGTCGCATATTGCGGCTTCGGCAGTTCAATTTTGACTTTTTCCGGCTCTTTTTTCTCGCCCGATTGCAATTTGACACCGTTTTCTGCCTCGCTCGCAAGTCCCGATTGCCTCTGCGTTCGCTTTTCGGCTTGCTCGGCTTCGTAAAGCGCCGCGCGCTCGCCTGCGCTCAAAGTGTTTTTCGGCTTTGGCTTTCTCGGCATGTAACATCCTCCCTTCTCGTCATTTTAAACTTCTATATGGATAAAAACACTTAACAGAGATGTCTTCAGAAAAATTACCTTCAATTTTTCAGGCAATCTCAAAACGCCCAAAGACCGTTTTCAAAGATAACGAACTCGCTTCCGTCCGCCTTAATTCCCACTATCGAGAGGTCGTCGGTTCCTATCATAAAGTCAACGTGAAGCGCGGAATCGTTGATTCCCATTTCCTTCATCTCTTCGTTGGTGTATTTGTCATAATCAACTATCGTATTTGTAAATCCGCGACCTATCGCAAGGTGGCAAGCGGCATTTTCGTCAAACAATGTCTCGTAGAACATAATACCGCTCTCACGAATGGGCGAGTTATAGGGTACGAAAGCACATTCGCCGAGCATTGACGCGCCCTCGTCCATTCCTACCATTGTCTTAAGCAATTCTTCGTTCTTCTCAGCCTTGACCTCGACGACACGTCCGCCCTCAAAACGAAGCGAGAAGTTGTCGATTATCTCACCGCGCCAAGACAGGGGCATTGAGGAATAAACGATACCCTCCGCGACACCTGCCTTCGGAGAGGTGAAAATTTCCTCTGTCGGAATGTTCGGGTTGTAATATTCGCCGCCGAGAGTATTCTCTCCGCCGCCCATAAAGCTACCCTGCTCAATAAGACCTACGCGAAGGTCCGTGCCGTTTTTCGCCTTATATCTGAGCTCAACAAGTCCCGCCTCGTTGAGTATCTTGCAACGGCGGTTGAAGCTTGTGTTGTGCTTGTACCACTCGATATCGGAGTCAAGCAGATTTCCGTCCTTATCTATAACGCGCGACGCGAGAAGTATCGCGTTCCAAAGCTTTTCCACGGCAACGGTCGTTCTCTCGCCGGGAAATACCTTCTTCGCCCATTCACGGCCGGGGACCGCGGCAATACACCACTTGTATTTGTTGTCCATAGCATCGCGGTAGGGCTTTATTACCTTCATTTTCTCAGACATACTCTCTGCATATTTCTTTTGATTTATGCCTTTGAGTCCGTCGGGGTCGTCGGAGACTATGTGAAGCATGGCAACGTTATGCTCAAGTCGGTATTTGAGCTTTTCTTCCTCAAAAGCCTCAACGCGTC
>JBJDZM010000088.1:0-1665 GCA_051867975.1 Eubacteriales bacterium
ACTCCCATTTGTAAGCATCGTCTATTCCGTAAGGCTTTGACGTGACGGTTATCTTCTTCGCAACCATAAATGCCGAGTAGAAGCCGACGCCGAATTGACCGATAATATCAACGTCATCGCCCTGCGCGTTGTCGCGCTTGAAATCGAACGAACCGCTTTTTGCGATTGTACCGAGATTGTTTTCGAGCTCCTCGGCGGTCATACCGCAACCGTTATCCGAAATAGTGAGGGTGCGGTTTTCCTTATCGGCACTTATTCTGATTTCATAATCGCTCTTTGAGAGCGGAATGGATGTGTCCGTAAGAGATTTGAAATAAAGCTTGTCGATAGCATCCGATGCGTTTGAAATAAGCTCGCGGACGAATATTTCCTTGTGAGTATATATCGAATTGATCATCATATCGAGTAGCTTTTGAGATTCTGTTTTAAACTGTTTTTTCTTCATTTTATTATATGCCACCTTTCGATTAGCACTCTCTATGTCTGAGTGCTAAAACATTATAACACCATACATTCGGTTTGTCAATACCGTAAATGCAAATTTTAACAAAAATCACGATAATAATTCATACTTTTATGTAATAGTCTACATATCTTCAAAATATTCATAAAATTCAAAAAAACTTTTAAAAAAAGCTTGACATTTTCAGCGGTAAGTGATATAATATACAAGCTGTCAAGTTGAGGCGGCGATAATTTGATCTTTGAAAATTGAACAACAAGCAGAAATTTCTTAGAGCACTGAAAGTGCAAAGGAATCTCGTTAAATAAGCTTTGAATACTCAAACAAAGTAAAGAAGAAGTCAAGATAAAAAGACTCTGAAAAAGATATTTGGCCGAGGCTAAGCCTAGGTTTAATATACAATTTTTTTAGAGAGTTTGATCCTGGCTCAGGATTAACGCTGGCGGCGTGCATAACACATTCAAGTCGAACGGTTTGTAGAAATACAGACAGTGGCGGACGGGTGAGTAACGCGTGAGCAATCTACCTTCCAGTGCGGAATAACAACCGGAAACAGTTGCTAATACCGCATGAAACGGCAGCACCGCATGGTGCAACCGTCAAAGGCTTGCTGCTGGAAGATGAGCTTGCGTCTGATTAGATAGTTGGTGGGGTAACGGCCTACCAAGTCGACGATCAGTAGCCGGACTGAGAGGTTGAACGGCCACATTGGAACTGAGATACGGTCCAGACTCCTACGGGAGGCAGCAGTGGGGAATATTGGGCAATGGGCGAAAGCCTGACCCAGCGACGCCGCGTGAGGGAAGAAGATCTTCGGATTGTAAACCTTAGTCAACAGGGAAGAAGAAAGTGACGGTACCTGTGGAGGAAGCCACGGCTAACTACGTGCCAGCAGCCGCGGTAATACGTAGGTGGCGAGCGTTATCCGGAATTACTGGGTGTAAAGGGTGTGTAGGCGGGCTGGCAAGTCAGATGTGAAAACTATGGGCTTAACCCATAGCCTGCATTTGAAACTGTGAGTCTTGAGAGTGGGAGAGGTAAATGGAATTCCCGGTGTAGCGGTGAAATGCGTAGATATCGGGAGGAACACCAGTGGCGAAGGCGATTTACTGGACCACAACTGACGCTGAGACACGAAAGCGTGGGGAGCAAACAGGATTAGATACCCTGGTAGTCCACGCCCTAAACGATGAATACTAGGT
>JBJDZM010000089.1:0-6900 GCA_051867975.1 Eubacteriales bacterium
CGGAAAAATCATTTGCCGAAAACGGCGGGAGACAAGACAGAGCCCTACGACCGGGGGTGATGCTATCTGACAAAAATGACGATAAAATCAAACCGTTCGATCGATTCGGATTTGGTTTTCGACAGGATATGGAACAACGGTTCGGAGTTTTCCACAGGCAATAGAACGCAAGTTCGGATTTTTCCACAACTAATCGAACGAATGTTTGAACTTTTCCACAGGCATAGAACAAATATTCGGACTTTTCCACAGGCATTTTGCGAGGTACGCGCAAGATGTCTGTTTTTTACATCTTATTAATCTTTTTGGGGTTGACAAAATAGAACAAATGTGCTATAATGTGTCCGTAAGAACAAGCCGAGGATGTCGACTAATCGGTTCGTTCCCATATAAAAGCTGCGGCGACTCCGCGCAAAGATTCTGCAAGAATTGAACAAACTCCGAGCAAAAAGTGCGGAGAACCGTAAACAAAAAAATATTTTCAAAAACGAAAGGATTAAAAAAATGGCTGACAGAAACAAAGATTTTTTACTTTTCAGCGAGTGGTACGATGCACTCATGAATATGTCTCCGAATAACTGCAAGCTCGTCCTTCAATCGATGGTCGAGTATCAGACGAAGGGCATCGAACCGCCCGAATTTCCTAAAAGAATAAAGGATGTTTGCTATTTGATGTTCTGCGATCTCAGGCGCAGGATGGAGCGTCAGAAGAACGGCAAGCTCGGTGCCGAGGCGGTTGCTCGGCTTAAGAGGGAGCGAGATGATAGGCAGTAACACCCCACGGGGGTTGCCGTCGGCACCCTTCAAGCCACCCCGACGGCATATAGACATAGACTAAGACTAAGACAAAGACTAAGACAAAGACTAAGACAAGACAAAGACGAGACAAGACAAAGACAAGACAAATCTCTTTCGTCCTCTCTTCGAGAGTCCGAAAGAATGGTGCCGCTCCGCGGCACCGACGCGCTCGCGCGCGAGCTGTCATTCCTTCGCTCTTTCGCTCTCGCTCTTTCGGACGGATAAGGGTTTGAAAGACCGGATGCGCCCCGGAAGGGCGGAGGAGGGTTTTGATTAGAGGCAGACACGGCGTTTGCAAACACGGAGAAATATTTTCAGACGGGGAGAAAAATATTGACTCACGTGTTTAAAAATGCTATAATGGTCTCATAATCAAAGCAAGGAGTCAAAAATGACTGTCTATATAAGCCGAAAGGCAAAAATCAAGTTTAATTTAAGGGTTTATTACGGCAAAGCGAGGAGTCGTCTGTTGCTCGTCATCGGGGTACTGTCGCTCCTTGCCGTCGGGCTTTTTATCGCGTGCATGGTGCTGAATTCGCGCATTTCGAGGGTGAACATCGAGGCAGGCGAGCGCATATCCGCCGAGGAACTGTTTGGTGAGGGCGCATATTTCGGTGCGGACTACAACAAGGAGTTTAGAAATCACGCAGGTGTTTACTATTTCACCGCGGTGACCTCAAAGGGTGAGAGGCAGGTAAGGCTTGCGGTCAGAGACACGAAGGCACCAAAGGTGGTCACAAGAGACGTTTACTTTGCCGTGGGACGGGACGAAAACGGTGCGATCTTCCTGCCCGAGCCATTGGACTTCGTTGAGAGCGTGTATGAGCCGGACGGCTTCACGGGGCAGTTCATAGGCGGACTTCCCGAGCTTAAAAAGCCGGGCGAATACACGGCTCATGTGCAATTTTCCGACGCGTCGGGCAACAAGACCGAGGTCTTCACGGTCAAAATGACGCAGATCTCGGACAATCTTCCGCCCACGGTCGATGTCTCACCGCTCATCATTTGTCCGCTCGGCGAGGCGGTCGAATACAAGCCCTACGTGACCTTGACCGACAACTGCATAGGTGCGCTCACCTTCACGGTCGACGAGAGTCAGCTCGACATAGACACGGTCGGCGAATATCCGGTCTACGTCACGGGGCGTGACCGTGTCGGCAACGAGAGCGAGCGTGTGCGCGTGACTGTCAAGGTCGTCGAGACCTACGACAAAGCCGAGCTTGACGGGCTGATTGACGGGCTGGTTTCAAAGATCGCGCCCGAGGGCAAGAGCCGCGAGGAGATATGCCGTGAGATCTACAAGCTCGTTCGCGCCGAGCTTGTCTACACAGGCGACTCACAAAAGGGCGACGTGGAGCGCGCGGCGTATTACGCGCTCGTTGGCGGCGGCGGAGATTGCTACTCGTATTTCTCACTCTCAAAGCTGCTCCTTGAGCGGTGCGGCGTTGAAAATCTCGACGTGCAGAGAGAGGAAGGCTACACTCCCGACACGCATTTCTGGAGTCTCGTCAACATAAGCGATGATGGCGGTGAGCGGTGGTATCACTTCGACTCGACCGAGCTTCGCGCCGACAGGTACGACCATTCGGGCTGTCTTCTGACCGACCGTCAGATCGCCGCGTACAGCAAGGCTCGCCCCGATTTCTACGCCTACGACAAGACTCTCTATCCCTCGGTCGCAGACGAGATTATTACCCCCACTCCGCGTCTTGAGGAGCTTTATTGACGGGAGTTAGCCGGTGCTGTGGATGTTGGGGAAACCCTTTTGGAAAAAGGGTTCTCCCCAAACCCCTTCCTAAAACTTTTAATAAGGGGGTTCTAACTGCCGTGGAGTGGACGCTATATGCACCGTATTGCTGAACTGAATCAAACTCAATTTGGTGCAAACCGCTCCTTGCTGTGCAAGGAGTCCGAGTTACATTTCAATTTCAACCTACTGAGATATTCCGTGTTGAAACAGTGTTGAACCCAGCCACATGCATCGTGAAGATATGCGGCGTGAAGTCAAATTAAGTCTGTTTTATTGTTGCCGCAAACGCTGAACGCAAGCGTTCAGTCCGAGTAGATGCAAACCGCTCCCTGCAAGCAGGGAGTCCGAGTACTATTTTGAACCCAGCCGAGATGGAGCATTTTGATTTTAAGTCTCTCTAAGTTAAAGATAGATTTGCGCCATGGTAAATCGTAGGGCGGGGGCTTGCTCCCGCCGCGACAAACAAATCAAAATAATCATCATTTGATAGATTTGCGCCATGGTAAATCGTAGGGCGGGGGTTTATCTCCCGCCGCCAACCGGTTTAAAATGACAATGTTTTCAAAAAAACATTTGTCGGAAACGGCGGGAGACAAGCCCCCGCCCTACGACCGGGGGTGGCGACAAACGGTTTAAAATGACAATATTTCCAAAAAAAGATTTGCGGAAAACTAACTGTTTGGAACTTATCTCCCGCCGTGACGAACTGTAAAATGTGTAACATACCATAATAGGGCTGAGCAATTCACAGACCGAAGAGACAGTCGTATCTGCCCCTAAGATAAGGAGAAGTATGAACAAAAGAAACATTCTCGAATACCTTGAGGCGGCTGCGCTTCGGTATCCCGACAAGGTGGCGGTATCCGACGGCGCGCGCTCGTTGACCTTTTCAGAGCTTCAAAAGAAAGCTATGGCAACAGGCAGCGGTCTTTGCGCAAAGGGCTTTCATCGACAGGCAATCGCCATTTTCATGGACAAGCATCCCGACACCGTGTGCGCGTTTTTGGGCGCACTTTACGCGGGGTGCTTTTACGTTTGCATCGACCCCGAGTTTCCCGACGACCGAATTCGCGCGCTTGCCGAGAAGTGTCGCGCGGCGGCGGTCATTTGCAACGCGGAAAGCCATAAGCGTGCGCATGTCCTTTACGGCAGGGCGGAGATACTCCCCTTTGAGGACATGGCGGAGTGTGCCGTTGACCGCGCGGCACTTTTGCGCATAAGGGAAGGTACGATCGACACCGACCCTGCGTACGTCGTCTTCACGTCGGGCTCGTCGGGCGAGCCGAAGGGAGTTTGCTCGACGCACAGGGCGGTCATCGACTACGGCGAGGCACTCTGCGCGACGCTCGGCTTTGACGGCGAGAGCGTTTTCGGCAATCAGGCACCGCTTTACTACGACGCGCCGCTCAAGGAGCTGTTGCCGATGCTGATGCTCGGCGCAACGGTGATCTTTATTCCGAAAGGGCTTTTCACGTTTCCGATAAGGCTTTGCGAGTTTATACGCGAGAAGAAGATCAACACGCTTTGCTGGGCGGCGTCGGCGTTTGCGCGAGTCTCGGCACTCGGCGCGCTCGATCTGTGCGACATGTCGGGAGTGCGCCTTGTCTGCTTCGGCAGTGAGGTCTTTGGGCGCGGAGAGTACGAAAAGTGGCGCAGGGCATGTCCGCGCGCAAGGTTTATCAACCTCTACGGACCGACCGAGGCGACGGGTATGTCGGCATATTGGGTGGCAGACCGAGAGCTTTCCGCCGACGAGCCGATACCGATAGGCCGCGCCTTTCCGAACACCGAGATACTGCTCATTGATGAGGACGGAAGGCTCTGCGCTGACGGCGAGGTCGGCGAGATATATATTCGCGGCAGCTCTCTCTCTCTCGGGTATTTCGGCGACCGTGAGCAGACGGCGGCGGCGTTCGTGCAGAATCCGCTTCATGACGACTACCCCGAGACGCTTTACCGCACGGGCGATATTGCGCGCAAAAACGCACACGGCGAGCTTGTTTTTCTCGGGCGGAGAGACGGCCAGATCAAGCGGTGCGGTCGGCGGATAGAGCCGTGCGAGGTCGAGGCGGCGGCAAATCTCTGTCCCGGTGTGTCGCAGTCCGCGCTGATATTTGACAGGGAGAGCGAGTGCATGGTGCTGTTTTACGTCGGCGATGCTGACGTGCGGCAGGTGCGCAGTGAGTTGAGTCTGCGGCTCCCGAGGTACATGCTCCCGAATCGCATATGCAGGCTTGAGTCCATGCCGCAAAAGGAGAACGGCAAGCTTGACCGCTCGGCACTGCTTGCCCTTTTGAGGGGTGACGTGGGGGGTGAGACGGCATGCAAAGGCTGATAAAAATACTCTCCGAGCTTCACCCCGAGGTGGAGTTTTCGGAGCAAACACGCCTGCTCGACGACAAGATCCTCGATTCGCTTGACATCGTGGCACTTGTGACCGACATAAACGAGGCGTACGGCACCGATATCGGGGCTGAGGATATCATTCCCGAGAATTTCGGGACGGTCGGTGACATTCTCGCGCTGATAAAGCGGCGCGGCGGCAGGACATGTCCCTGATATCGTTTGAGTTTTTTGCCTTTTCGGCACTCGCACTCCTGCTTTACGCGGTTTTCCCGAAGCGCGCG
The DNA here is from genome assembly GCA_051867975.1 of Eubacteriales bacterium. Classification (GTDB taxonomy): domain Bacteria; phylum Bacillota; class Clostridia; order Oscillospirales; family CAG-272; genus SVTX01. The sequence goes on from JBJDZM010000089.1 coordinate 5,176, forward strand.
CGGTGGGGCGTACTTTGCGCCGTGAGTCTGCTTTTTTACCTTGCGTCGGGGGTATATTCTTTGCTTTGCGTTGTCGCGATTTCGCTTATTTCATACGCCTTTGCGCTGTGCCTTGAAAAAAGTCGGCTACAGGGGAGAAAATCAGCACGGAAAACGCTATTGTCGGCAGGAGTCGCTGTGATTGTGGCGGCGTGGCTCTCGACAAAATATTTTACGAACGGCACTTTGCCCCTCGGCATCTCATTTTTCTCGCTGAGGGCTATCTCCTACCTATTTGAGGTCGGGCGGGGGAGAGAGCGCGCGCAGAAAAATTTTTTCAAATTTTTGCTCTTTATCGCTTGGTTTCCCGCGGCTCTGCTCGGTCCTGTCACAAGCTACGGAGAGATATCGGACTCGCTTTACTCGGGCAGGCTTGCCACGACGGAAGAGAGCGTTTCGGGGCTTTTGCGCGTCGCGTGGGGAATTTTCAAAAAGGTCGTGATTGCGAACGCGCTCGTCTCGCCGCTCTCAAAAATTGCCGCGGAGAGTCAGACGTATACGGGCGCGTACCTGCTTTTTCTGCTGATCTTTTACTCGGCACAGATCTATTGCGACTTCTCGGGCGGAATAGACATCGCGCTCGGTGTGTCGGCGCTTTTCGGTGTCGCTCTGCCCGAAAACTTCGACCGCCCCTTCTCCTCAACGTCTCTGCGTGAGTTCTGGAACAGGTGGCACATAACGCTCGGCGAGTGGTTTGAGCGCTACGTTTTCTATCCGCTCTCGCTCTCAAAGCCGATGCAAAGGCTGTCGCGCGCCGCAAGAGCGCACCTCGGGGTCGGCGTAGGCAAAAAAATTCCCGTGTATATCGCGACGATGGTCACGTGGCTTTTGACGGGACTCTGGCACGGCGCAAGCATAAATTTTGTCGTGTGGGGGCTTACGAACGGCACTCTGGTGCTCCTGTCGCAGGGAATGTCGCCCGCCTTTGAGAAATTTTACGAAAGGCACCCGAAATTAAAGGAAAAGAGAGCGGCTTTGGACTGCCTTGCAAGGGTGCGAGTCTTTTTTGTCATCGGGGCGGTCAGACTGCTTGACCTCTACCGAAGTCCGCTCACATTACTTGGACTGCTCGGCTCGGTCTTCTCTGACGGCGAGAGCTACGTGCGCCTTCCGTCGGAGATCTTCACGCTTATATCGCCATCCACCGCGCTTACGGTTCTCGTCTCTCTCTTTGCCGTTTTCCTTGTCGGCAAAAGGAAAATCAAGGCGTCGGAAATCGCAAAAAAGCCCTGCCTTGCGGCGGCGTGCGTCTTTCTGCTCCTCGGCGCGTCCGCCGTCCTCGGCACCTACGGTGAAGGCTTCAACTCGGGCGATTTTATTTATTCGCAGTATTGAGAATGGATGCGGGGAGACGAGGGAGACGCGCTACTTTCTTGAAAGAAAGTAGCAAAGAACTTTCCTGATATTTGGGTTCTAACTAAGGTGAAGTAACGTTGAAATTTGCAGAGCAAATTTCAACCTACTGAGATGTTCCGTGTTGGAACAGTATTGAACCCAGCCACATGCATCGTGAAGTTGAACTAAATCAAAGTCAATTTGATGCAAACCGCTCCCTGCAAGCAGGGAGTCCGAGTACTATTTTGAACCCAGCCGAGATAGTGATTTTAAATTTGAAGTCTCTCTAAGTTAAAGATAGATTTGCGCCACGGCAAGCCGTAGGGCGGGGGCTTGTCTCCCGCCGCAAAC
>JBJDZM010000090.1:0-6787 GCA_051867975.1 Eubacteriales bacterium
CAAATTATTTCTCTTAGATTTTTTTACCCCAACTATTGACAAAGAGCCGTTTTTTATTTGAAACAGCGATTACTTAAAATCAGTCTTCTTTTTTTCTGAAGGAAACAAGTCCTGCTGCTGCGAGCGTAACAAGGGCAATGGTACCCATACCAACTACACTGCCGCATCCGCCCTTAAACTCCGCATGAGCCTCGGTAGAAGTCTCGGTGGGAGACTGTGTTGAAGTCTCAGTGGGAGTCTCTATTGCTTCCTTGGATGCTTCAACGGCTGTAATGTGAGTATTTACACCGTTGTACCAATAAACGAATCCGGTAATATCTACCTTATCGCCTGCCTTAAGCGTTGCGAATGCTTTGTAAACATCGGTGTCGGGATCCGTGAGGTATCTTTCAACGCAGAAGTTGAATGTATTGTCGCCCTGCTTAACGGTTACATAGATATCGTCGCCGGGTTCGCCGTTCTTATACTCGATCTTCTCTATTGTGAGTCCCTTGAAGATTGCAAACTCATTCTGATGCTTGAGGAGTTCTGTCTCGTTTGCAAGAATGTCTGTAAGGTCTGCGGGAGTAGCCTTGAACGTAGTTTCACCGCCGAAAATGAATGTAGCGTCTACAACCTCAACCTCGCCTGACCATTCGCCCTTATAACCGTAAACGATTATCTCAGTTCCGGGAACAAGCTTTGCGGCATCCTCTTCGGAGCAAGCCATGTTATATGCAAGATATGCACCGTCCTCGCTCTGGAGATATACTGTAATCTTGTCAGACCACCAGGACTGTGTTGCCTGAACATATGACTTGATTACTACGGGGGTATCCATCTCTGCCGCGATATAGTCTGCATGAGACGTTACATTGGTGATAACATTCTCAACTGCGGTGATATGTGTATTCACACCGTTGTACCAATATACAAAGCCTGTGATGTTAACGACATCGCCAGCCTTGAGCGTTGCGAAAGCCTTGTAAAGGTCGGTCTCGGGACCTGTGAGGTATCTTTCAACACAGAAAACGAAACTGTTGACTCCCTGCTTAACGGTTACGTAGATATCGTCACCGGGTTCACCGTTCTTGTATTCGATCTTCTCGATCAAAAGATTGTTGAAGACTGCAAGCTCGTTCTGGTGCTTGAGAAGCTCTTCCTCATTTGCAAGGATACTTGTGAGGTCTGCAGGCTCTGCAATATATGTGTCCGCACCGTCAACAAATGTGAATGTTGCGTCGACGATCTCAACCTCGCCGGACCATTCGCCCTTGTATCCGCAAACTCTGATCTTTGTTCCGGGAACAAGCTTAGCGGCATCCTCTTCGGAGCAAGCCATTTCGTATGCAAAGTATGCACCGTCTTTGTCCTGAAGATAAACCGTTATCTTGTCCTTCCACCAAGACTGTGTTGCCTGAACATATGCCTCGATCTTCACGGGAGCTTCATTCTCTGCCGCAATGTACTGCTCGTGGGTCATTACAGCCATTCCCTCGAAAGGATCTGACGTCTCGTCGGCAGATACTGCCACCATACCGAGGGAAAGACAGCATATTGCCGCCAAAAGCAATGCCAAAAACTTCTTCATAATATTTCTCCTTTTCTTATCTGATCTCGTCCGAATTATTACTCCCATTATACACTTTTTTTTGAAAAAGTCAATGTTTTTTTGACATTTGGAAATTTATTGTAAGATATCATAAATTCGACATGTTTTCGGTTTTTTTTAACAGTCAAGTCGACGAATTATCTTCTTTCCGCACTGCCTCGGTGTGTATCTCCACGGGGCTGACCTGATCAAGATGATAGAGCACATTCATTTCACTGAATAGATTTTCAATGAAGGCATCGTTGACGGTCTTATTTCTCCTCCTTGCCTTCGTTACCTCCTCAATGAGCTGTCCTGCCGCGTCGCGCACCGAAGACGAGCCTGCGAACACGGGAGTTACAAAGGTATTGTCAACATTATCAACAAGCAGCTGTGCCGCCGCAATTTTGACATCATAATAAAGCCCATTGTCCTCGCCCGCGCGCGACATGTAATCTTTATATTCATCGCTGTTCTGCGCCTTGAGCGTTACGGGCACATATCCCTCGGTCTGCGAGTATGCTATCTGAACGTCATTTGTCAAAAGGTACTGAACGAAAATCCACGACGCAAGCACCTCTTGGGTATCAGCCTTATTGAATATGCAGACGCTCGGTCCCTGCGAGATCATCTTCGGATTTTCGGTATCAAACTGAGGTATAGGTCTTACAACAAGCTCAAAGTCGGTGACCTCCTCCTTGTGAATATCGATGTTTGGGGCATTTGTTCCCATCCAGGTTGCTCCCGCGGTCGAGTCGACCGCAAAAATGCACTGACCTGCGTTCAGATAGTTTCCGGGATAGCTTGAGATTTTGAACGTGGAAAACGCGCGTGTTCCCGCATGCTCTGAAACGGTGTAAAGCAATTCCTTTGTTGTATCGTTGAACAAAAGCACATCTGCGTCTTCGGTGGAATATCCCGCACCCTTTTGCTTGAGCATGCTTATCATCATGTTGTCGGTGGACTTATATATGAAGGGAATCATCGTCTTCTGTCCGTTTAGTGCAAACGTACCGTCGGCGTTTTTCTTCATTGCCGCCTCGCTGACCTCCCAGACAAAGTCCCACGTGAGGATATCGGGAATAGTATATCCGAGCGCTTCAACGAAATCCTTGTTGATATAGCAAGCCTCGGTCGAGCGCATGAACGGCATGGCGTAATATCCTCCGCCAATCTTTCCCTCTTCGAGATACTTATCTATCATCTCGTCTGCCTTTACGGAATCAAATTTAAGGCTTGAGCCTCCGAATCCGTATCGACTGTCGCGCATGAGGTCATCGAGCCTTACGACAATGTTATTTCCCTTCATATAGGTAGCGATATGGTCGGGGTAGCTTATGCAAACATTTGGAGTCGTGCCTGTGGCGATATTCGTGATAACATCCTGATAAATAAGATTATAGTCAGAGTAAGGCTTGAAATTGACCTTGATATTGGGATACAGAGCCTCAAAATCGGCTATTGCCTTCTGATAAATAGCAACCTGCGTGGGGTTGTTCTCGTTTTTGCCCCAGAAAGTGATTTCAACAGGACTGCTTTCATCAAACTCCGCACCTATCTTGAATTCTTCAATGGGAGGGCGCATAGAGCCGTGGCATCCCGACAGCAATGCACAGACACCAAAGCACAGAGCGACACACAAGATCATTGAGATTATGCGAATATTCTTTTTCATCCTTTAAGACCTCCGCGGGAGACTCCCGCCATAATTTTATTTCTGAACACCAAAAACAGCACGATAAGAGGAATCGAGACAGATACCACTGCCGCCATCATTCCGGGGATGTTCTGCCTGCCGAAGCCGCTCTCGCGTATCGCCTGTATTCCGTTTGAAACGAGAAAATACTTCGGATCGTCCGTAACAAGACGCGGCCAGACATAAGAGTTCCAGCACTCGATTATCTTCAGTATCACGACCGTGATGACCGTAGGCTTGCATATCGGAATGACTACCTTTAAAAGAAACTTCATATCGGTCGTTCCGTCAACCTTTGAGGCTAAATACAGCTCGTCGGGTATCTGCGCAAAATTCTCTTTTAGAAGATAAATGTAGAATACCGAAGCAACGCTCGGAAGTATCAGTCCCGTAAAGGTATTGCGAAGGTCGAGATTAGTTATAGTGACAAAGTTTGTGATAACGACAAGCTCACTCGGTATCATCATGAGCGAGAGCAGCACCGTAAAGGCAATATTCTTTCCTCTGAAATTGATTCTCGCAAAAGCAAACGCCGCCAAGACCGACACAATAAGCATCAGAGCAGTCGTTATAAGTGTAAAGATCAGTGTGTTGAGGAAATAAGTCGCAAGCGGAACGGCGGAAAATACGGTTCTGTAGTTTTCAAACGTCGGCGAGAGCGTGTAGAGCTTAGGCGTGAACTCCGAGTTGTATTCTCCCTGCCCTTTAAGCGAGGTCAGTATCATATAATAGAAAGGGAAAAGCACCATGATTGCCCAAAAGGCGAGCATAATATAGATGAAAACTTTTCCGACTATGCCGAACGCTTTTGAACGCTTTTCAGCCGCCGTCAGGCTGACTTCTTTAAAATTTGTCATATCAAAGCACCTCCTCAATAATGAACGTGCTTTCGGCTGACTACAAGGTTTACGCAAGTAATGATCAGCACGATAAAGAACAAAACGACAGCCGCGGCGCTCGCGTAGGACGGATATCCTCCGCTTGCCCCATATAACATATCATACACATATCCGACCATTGTATTCATGCCCGCGACATTTAAATTAGTGCCGAAAAGCGCGACCGAATCGCTGTACGCCTTGAATGCGCCGATAAAGCCTGTTATAACAAGGTAGGAAATCATGGGAGAAATCATGGGAAGCGTAATTCTGAAAAACATTCTTCCCTTTCTCGTGCCGTCTATCCGTGCCGCATCGTAGTAGGTCTGATTCACCGATGCAAGCGAGCCTGTAAGGATGAGGATTTTAAACGGCAAAACTATCCAAATCGTGTAGAAGCAAAGCACGAACATCTTTGCCCAACAAGGACCTTCGATAAAATCGACCGTAGGACCTCCGAACGCGTTTATCAGCAAATTCACCATTCCGTCGGTATATTCCGTCGGCTTGAAGAGTATCATGAAAACAAGACCTACCGCAAGCGTATTCGTAACGTACGGCAAAAAATATATCGTCTGGAAGAGTTTGCGAAGCCATTTTATCGAGGAAAGCCCGAGCGAGATGACGAGTGCGATGACAGTTGAGAGCGGAACGGTTATCAGGACGAGAATGACCGTGTTTTTAAGTGACTGAAGGAAGTACGGGTCCTTGAGTATATATTTGAAGTTTCCAAGTCCCACGCCCGTGTACATCTGAGTCACGAAATTAAAATCTTCTTCAAATGCATAAATAAAGACGTCTATGAGAGGATAGACCATGAAAACTCCCAAAAAAAGAAATGCCGGGAGTAAGTAGAGCCATCCCTTAAGGTTATTTTTCTCCATTATTCTGCCCCTTTCCGCATATTGCGTAAATTGTTCTGCAAAAATTCCGAATTTATAAATTATTCAACCGTAATTCGGCGGATCTCACACGCCGCGCGGCAGATCCGTCCTAAGGTCGCCTAAGTGACTTGTGATATTTGTCTTAAGTGCCTTGAATTTTCCGTCAAACTCAAATATCGATATCGACGCGTTGCTCACCCACGGCACTCTGCCCATCTCACACGCAGGCAAACCCTTTGCAAGCGTGCAGATAACTCTTATCGGTGTCGCATGAGTTACTATCACAACCGTTCCGCCGTCGTGCCGAACCGCGATATTTCTGACCTCACGCTCTATTCTTTGCGCCAAGGACGCCACGCTGTCACCGCCCGTGCAGACCGCTCTGCCGATATCGTTTTTCCAGACCGAATATTCCTCGGGATATTTTTCATCTATTTCGGCAAAGGGCATCATCTCCCATTTGCCTGCATATATCTCACGAAGCTCCTCGGTTTTCTCAACATTCATTCCGAGTACCCTTCCGACCTCAAGCGCGGTATCGTAAGCGCGGGAGAGATCGCTTGAATATATGGCGTCAACTTTCGATATTCCGCTGTCCCATATCTTTTCCGTGCGCTCAAGCCCACACGCCGAGCAGGGGTTCCACGTGCCGAAATACTCTCCGCAAAGTCTCGCCTGCTCGCGCCCCTTGTCGGTAAGCTCGATATCGGTTTGCCCCGTAAAAATTTTCAAATTATTCGATACGCTGTACCCATGGCGTATCATAATTATTTTCGTACTCATCCCGGTGTCCTCGGTTAAAACATTCTATCCTCGAAATTATAGCATATTCGATCTCACATGTCAAGTTTTGAAAGAGAAAATATATTGTAAAACTTGTCGTTTTAGTGTTGACGGTTAGGGAGAAATATGATATAATTATAATGTATACGTATTTTCTCGCACTCTCGGAGGTGTCATATGGCAACCGCAGATCAAAAAGCAAAGCAATCAAAGATAGGAGAAAAGGTGTCTTCCCTTCCGCCTGTCCGCACGCTGAATAAAATAAAAAGTGAAATAAAGGACAATATAGACGCGATAAGGCAGCGCGACCCCGCGGCAAAAAGCGACATCGAGGTGCTTCTTCTCTACTCGGGACTGCACGCAACACTTGCGTACCGTGTCTCGCATAAGCTCTACATCGGCGGACACACATTCTCCGCGCGCGCGGTAAGCCAGGCGGCAAAGTTTCTGACCGGAATTGAAATCCACCCTGGTGCGACGATTGGAAAAGGGCTTGTCATTGACCACGGCACAGGCGTTGTAATAGGCGAGACCACCGAAATCGGCGACAACTGCACGCTCTATCAGGGCGTGACTCTCGGCGGTACGGGAAAAGATGTCGGAAAACGTCACCCGACGCTCGGCGACAACGTGCTTGTCGGGGCAGGAGCGAAGGTACTCGGTCCGATTATGATAGAGAGCAACAGCAAAATTGCCGCAAATGCGGTCGTCCTTAAGGATATCCCGGAAAGCAGCACGGCAGTCGGAATTCCCGCGCGTGTCGTTCGTCAGGGCGGAAGACGCGTCGACGACCTTGACCAGGTGCATATCCCCGACCCCGTTGCGCAGGAAATACAGCGCCTTGAGCAAAAAATTTCCGACCTCTCAAACGAGCTTCAAAAGCTTAAGACATCAAAAAGCGCTTACGACACGGAAGAGGAATAAGTTTGAAACAAATAACTAACAGTCGTGCTTCGCCTTGCATAAAAAAGAGCGC
>JBJDZM010000091.1:0-6652 GCA_051867975.1 Eubacteriales bacterium
GCCGCCCTGTGCGCCGCCGTCAAAGCCCTGTCCGCCCTGGGATTGCTGCTGTGCGTAGAGCTTCTCGGAGATCTTGTAGAAGGACTTTTCAAGTGCCTCGGTGTCAGCCTTTATTGCCTCTGTGTCGCCGCCCTTGACCGTCTCCTTGAGTCTGTCGATCGCCGCCTGAACGTCAGCCTTATCTGCCGCATCTACCTTGTCGCCAAGCTCGGTGAGAGTCTTTTCGCTCTGGAAGATCATCGAATCGGCTCTGTTCTTTACGTCAACTGCCTCTTTCGCCTTCTTGTCCTGCTCTGCGAACTTTTCGGCGTCCTTGACAGCCTTATCGATATCCTCTTTGGACATATTCGTCGAGGACGTGATAGTGATGTGCTGTTCCTTGCCCGTTCCCTTATCGCACGCGGTTACGTTAACGATACCGTTTGCATCGATGTCGAAGGTGACCTCGATCTGAGGAACGCCGCGGGGAGCGGGAGTAATTCCGTCGAGACTGAAGCGACCGAGGGTGGTGTTGTAAGCCGCCATCTCACGCTCACCCTGAAGAACGTGGATCTCAACCGAGGTCTGACCGTCAGCCGCAGTCGAATAGATCTGGCTCTTCTTTACGGGAATCGTTGTATTTCTGTCGATGATTCTGTTGAAGACACCGCCCATGGTCTCGATACCGAGCGAGAGGGGCGTTACGTCGAGAAGGAGAAGGTCCTTAACGTCGCCGCCGAGGATACCGCCCTGAATTGCGGCACCGATAGCAACGCACTCATCGGGGTTGATGCCCTTGAAGGGCTCCTTGCCCATGAACTTCTTAACTGCCTCTTGTACTGCCGGGATTCTTGTCGAACCGCCGACTAGAAGAACCTTATCGATCTGATTTACGCTGAGTCCCGAGTCACGGATGACCTGCTTTGTGGGACCCATCGTAGCCTCAACGAGGTCGGCTGTGATCCTGTCGAACTCGGCTCTTGTGAGTGTTGCCTCGAAGTGGAGAGGACCTGCCGCCGTTGCGGTGATGAAGGGAAGGTTGATGTTAGCCGCAGACATGCCGGAAAGCTCGATCTTAGCCTTTTCAGCCGCGTCCTTGAGTCTCTGCATGACCATCTTGTCGCCGCGAAGGTCAACGCCGTTCTCCTTTTTGAACTTATCTGCCATCCAGTCTATGATCCTCTGGTCGAAATCGTCACCGCCGAGACGGTTGTTACCTGCCGTTGCGAGAACCTCGAAAACGCCGTCCGAGATTTCAAGAAGAGATACGTCGAACGTACCGCCGCCGAGGTCGAAGACCATTATCTTCTGGTCCTTTTCCTCGTTAAGACCATAAGCGATAGCAGCCGCCGTCGGCTCGTTGATGATACGGAGAACCTCAAGTCCCGCGATCTTTCCTGCGTCCTTGGTCGCCTGTCTCTGTGCGTCGGTGAAGTATGCGGGAACTGTGATTACCGCCTGATTTACGCTTGTTCCGAGATAAGCCTCGGCATCAGCCTTCAATTTCTGAAGTATCATCGCGGAGATCTCCTGGGGGTTGTAGCTCTTGCCGTCGATTTCAACCTTTTTATTCGTACCCATATCTCTCTTGATCGAGATGACGGTTCTGTCGGGGTTTGTGATCGCCTGTCTCTTTGCAACCTGACCGACCATTCTCTCGCCGGTCTTTGAGAACGCAACGACCGAAGGAGTTGTTCTCGCACCTTCGGGGTTCGGGATAACGATAGGCTCGTTGCCCTCGTAAACTGCTACGCATGAGTTTGTTGTACCTAAGTCAATACCAATGATTTTTGCCATAATATATTTCCTCCTAAAAGTATGCTTGTGTATGGATTTTTTCGTACTTTCTTGAAAGAAAGTACCAAAGAACTTTCCTGTAAACTTTGCTTTATTTTATAATGAAGTTTATTTTTCACCAATGAAGCAAATTAATTTGCCACGGTGACCATGGCGTATCTGATAATTTTATCGCCTTTGCGATAGCCCTTCTGGAAAACGGTGACTATCTCGCCTTCCTTGTGGTTCTCATCGTCGACCATCATCATCGCGCTGTGCATATTCGGGTCGAAAATGTCGCCCTCCGCGCCGAACGGCTCGACACCCATTTTTTCGAGTGCCTCGGCGGCACCCTTGAGAGTCATTTCAAGTCCCTTTGAAAGAGCCTCGACTCCCTCAACTCCGACCGCTCTTTCAAGATTGTCGATTATCGGGAGAATGGATTTCAGCGCATCGGCGTACGCGTCGGCGTAAATTCCCTCTTTTTCCTTCGCGCTTCGCTTGCGGAAGTTGTCGTATTCAGCCGCCATGCGCAGGTATCTGTCGTTCTGCTCTGCCGCGGCGGCGTCGGCATCGGCGAGCTTTTTTTCAAGCTCCGCGATCTTAGCGTCAAGTTTTTTGTTCTTTTTCTTGTCAGACTTTTCCTCGGTCTGTGCAGTCTGTTGCACGTCCTTTTCTTCGGTTGCCGACTGCTCGGCGACCTCGACCGTCTCGGCTGTCTCTGCCGCGTTTTCTTTTATGTTTTCGTCAACCATTCTATTCCTCCGGTTTCTCTGTGTTCACGCCCGACTCGTTGAGCAGGCTTTCGATGTTCTCCGCCAACCCCTCGATAGTGGCGACGACCTTTGCGTAGTCCATTCGCCGCGGACCTATAATTCCGATTGCGCCGAGCGTCTTGCCGTCCCTTACGACCGGCTTGAAGACGAGCGCGGAATTGTTCATCACCTTGACCGAACTTTCAGAGCCGATGACGACGTTGATGCCGTCGCTCTCGGGCTGTGAGACGAGGTCGAGGATATCTTCCTTCTTTTCAAGCGCGCCGAGCAGCTCGCGCAGCTGCTCCTTGTTGCTGTACTCGGGGTACTGCAAAAGTCTGTCCATTCCCGAGACCTTGAGGTCACCGCCGTCAAGCTCGTTCATGCTCTCGTAGATTATCTTGATTATCGGCGTGACTATCGGCGCACGGTCGCCGAGCGCGTTTTCGACCTCAACGATTATCGGGAGCGTTATCTCGTTTGCCGTCAGCCCCGCGATCTTCTCGTTGAGAGCCGACGAAAGGTCGCCTGCCGCCATTTCGCTGACACTCATCTCAAGAGTGAGCCGCTTTGTGACGACTGCTCCGCGGTCGCTTATCATGACGAGCAGGAGCGAATGACGGTCGACGAAAATGACGTCGAATCGCTTTATCCTGACCTCGCTCGCCTTGGGCTTTATCACGAAGCTCGTGTAGTTTGTGAGGTTTCCCGCGACCTTCGATGCCGCCATGAGGATCTGGTCAAGCTCGTTCATTTTGGATTTTAAGAGCTTGTTGATCTCGGCGATCTCGCTTGCCGTCATGGCGTAGCTTTCGATGAGCGAGTCGACGTAAAATCTGTAACCCAGCTCACTCGGGACGCGCCCCGACGAGGTGTGGGGCTGTTCGAGGTATCCGAGCGCTTCAAGCTCTGCCATCTCGTTGCGTATTGTAGCAGAGGAGCAATTCAAGTGCTCATCCTGCATGATGTATTTTGAACCGACAGGCTCACCGTCGACAATGTGCGCGTCAACGATAGCCTTGAGTATTCGTTTTTTTCTTTCACTCAGTTCGCCGTTTCGATTTTCCGCCACTGTCCTCGATGCTCCCTTCTTATTATATCGGTTCGGCGTAGTTTTTAGCACTCAATCATGTCAAGTGCTAACCTACGCTAATAATATACCCCTTTTTCCCGATTTTGTCAACCCCAAAACACAATATTTTTGTGAACAATTTGTAAACAGTGCTAATTTTCCCCTTTTCGACAGTTTTCCTTCACATGCGCGTCACCTAAGAGCCGACAAAACGGCAGTGAGTCGGATTTTCCGCTTGCAGGGAGCGGTTGAGGCTGGTTTGCATTTTGTCACTTTCCTGAAACCTGTGGCAGGAAAGTAACCAAAGGAAAGTTGATTTTTGTTTGGATGTCCTTTTCTTGTCATCAGCGACAAGAAAAGAACGAAAAGAAACGCCGCTCATGGGGAAGGACGGTCTAAAATTCGTTTTGTGTTGATTTTAAAGGCTTTATCTAACTATTAAACGAATTTTTGACCTATTGCCATTTTAGATAAAACTCGGACTCCTCGCTTGCGAGGAGCTGGTTGCGGCAAGTTCATCTCCATTTTTAAATGGACTATACGCCGCATGTCTTCCCCCTGAGAACCCCTAACCCCTGCGCTCCTGCGGAGCGCGCTTGGTGAGGCTCGTTTTTGGACGTTTACTATTGAAATAGGTGATGCTGATTTAGGTGGTTGCGCACGGGGATGCGGATGAAAAGGCTTCGCGTTTGCCGTGGAGAATATCAACCGATTTATGAAAATCTGAAACAGGGAAGGCGCATCACGTTGAAGCCGTAGGGCGGGGGCTTACTCCCGCCGATAATTTATCCGCCTTCAAGGTATTTTATGCCCGTGACTCTGCCGTCGGTGATGAAAAAGCGGAGTCGGCAGCCTTCGGCTCGATATTCGACTCCGCCCGAAAAGCCGTCGCCCTCGCCGTAAATTTCTTTGATCCTGTCGGCGCTGTCGCCGATAAAAGCCCCTTCGGCGGTCGGGAGAAGGTCGCTTACAAGGTCAATTTCGGCAATTTTCGCGCCGTTTGCGTCTCGGTGGGCAAAAATCCTGAAGCCGTTGTAGCGGTAGACCTCGTCAAATCCCTCGCCGGCACACGACGGCGCACTTGCCGAGGAATTGCACTCACCGAGCCGCGCCGTCACCTCGTCGGCATCGTCCCCGACCGAAAAGGTAACGCCCTCCGCCGCGAAGAAGTATTTTTCGGGCGGCGGTGCCTTTCCGCCCCCGTCGCACGCCGAAAGAAAGCAGCTCAGCGTAAGCACAATCAAACATATAATTTTCTTATTCATGTTCACAATTTCTCTTATTATTTCAGCCTTCCTCCTCGCCCCAATTTAGCCTTCCCCCTCGGGGGGAAGGCTCGGCGGGAGCAAGCCCCCGCCCTACGGTTTTGAGGTTACGCACCTTTACAGTTTTGGGGTTATTCGAAATCGGTCAAACAGGTTGAATTTATCGTCATGTTGGTCGGTTTTCGCCGCCCCCGGTCGTAGGGCGGGGGCTTGCTCCCGCCGATTTTTCAAAAAAAGACCGAGCTGATATTTTTTTCACCGTGAAACCGTGTGGCACAAGACTAAACGAATATCTTAATCCTTTTCATTATAATACCTTTCTACCATCTCATCCCAAACGTCGTCTCTTTCTCCCGAAATGCCGTGATCATCCCTCAAAATCGCGCCGAAATACGCGCTCGTTTTCTCCGCACCGTATACGTTGAGATGCAAGCCGCCGTCGTAGCTGTCGCGCGCCATGTCGACGCCGATCTCGTCCGCGCGCTCAATTAAATTATAATAGGAAAGATTTTTTGACTCGGCAAAGCGCGAAATCTCGTCGTCCCACTCGTCAAACCAAGGGTAACGCCACGATCTTATCGGCGTTTTGACGAGAATCAGCTCGACTCCGCTCTCACGGCACACGTCCGCCATTGCCTCAAGGTAGGCAAGATTTTCGCTCGGAATTGCTCCGCCGCCCTCGCCGTCATTTCCGCTCTGTCCCTCGCCCGGCACGACCGCCGTCTCTAAAAAATAACCGTTGTGCGAGACCGTGGGACGCTCGAACATACATTTGAAATCCTCGCCCTCAAGCTCAAAGATACGCGAGTGAAAACGCAAAAGCGGCAGAAAATATGACGCCATGCTCTCGCCGTCGTTCATGCTCGCACGCACCGCGAGAATCTTCTCGCGCGACAACCTCATTCCGTCAAGCGTCATGCGGTTGTAAGGCTCCGACGGCTTCCCTTCCTTTGAGAGCGCATACACGCTGAAGACGACGGCGCGCGGCTTTTCGTATTTCAAGGTCTCGCAAAGCAAAAAATAGGACTGCGCCACGCTCTGCGACGGACTGCCGCGCACGAACGAGCGAATGCCGTATTTTTCATACAGCACGGGCGGCACGAACGCCGAATACGCCTCGCAGTCGCCGATTATCACCACGTCATGCCTGCGCCCCGAGTCGACCTCGGCGTAATATTCCGAGATGAGATTGCCCTCGCGCGCAAAGGAGATATATTTCGGCTCGACAAGCCGTGAGGTCAGACATAAAATCAACGCAAAAACCGCTCCGCACACGCAAAACGGCATGATATATCTTCGTTTCTTCATTTTATAATAGTAACAGATGCAGGAAAAGGGGAGACGCGGTCGCTTTTTGAAAAAAGCTCCGCACATGCACCGTGAGGTTGAACTAAAACAAACCCAATTTGGTGCAAACCGCTCCTTGCTACGCAAGGAGTCCGAGTAATTTTGAAATCCGCAAAAACTTTCAATATTTGGGGTTCTAACTGCCGTGAGGTGACGCTAAATTTTTGCATGCAAAAATTTAGCCTACTGAGATGACATACGTCCAATAGGATTGAACCCAGCCGAGCAAGTGCATTTGAATTTGAAGTCTTGTTAAGTTCAAGAATGAATGTGCTTTGCAACGGCGGGAGCAAGCCCCCGCCCTACGGTTTAACCGTTACGAACCTCTCCTGTTTTAATATTATTGTAAATTGGTCGAACAAGTTGAATTTGTCGTCATGTTGGTCGGTTTTCGTCACTCCCAGCCGTAGGGCGGGGGTTTATCTCCCGCCGTTTTCGGCAAATGTTTTTTACGAAAT
>JBJDZM010000092.1:0-31804 GCA_051867975.1 Eubacteriales bacterium
TGCGGCTGTCCCTTCTGCACGCTTTACAACAAGCTTGAGGGGGATGAGCTTGACATTATTCTCGGTGCGTCCATGATGGAGCCTGACGTGAGGATAAAAACGAATGAAAAGGGCTTTTGCCGCACACACTATGATATGATGTTCGTGCGCAAAAACCGACTCGGCATGGCGTTGACGCTTGAAAGCCATCTTGATGACCTTACACGGGAACTGAAGGACGGCGGACTCAGTAGCGGAAGCGGCAAAAAGCCGATCTCGCGAATCGAGGCTCTGGAGTCGTCGTGCTACGTTTGCGAGAGGATATCCTTCAACTTCGGTCACATGGTCGAAACTGCGGTATTGCTTTGGCAGAGCGACGAGAATTTCTCCGAGAAGCTGAAATCTCAGCCCTATTTCTGTCTGCCGCATTATAAGATGATGCTGAAATATGCCGGGCAGAGACTTGGCAAAAAGCAACTCAAAGAATTTGTCGGCGACTGCGAGGCAATACAGAACAAATACATTGAGGAGTTAAAGGGCGACGTCAGCTGGTTCTGCAAGAAATTTGATTACAGATACGATGCCGAGCCGTGGTATAATTCAAAGGATGCAGTCGAGCGTTCGATAAAGTTTTTGCGCTCGGATATACATAAGGACGACAAGAAGAAATGATAGATTTACTTGATTTACACAAACAGTTTATACTGACACATATAGGCGAAGGTGACATTGTCGTCGATTTTACCATGGGCAACGGACACGACACCGAATTTCTTTCAAAAACCGTCGGAGAGAGCGGTCATGTTTATGCGTTTGACATTCAGCAGTCGGCGGTCGATTCGACGGCGAAGAATCTGAAGGCTGCCGGCTGTCCCGAAAATTATACGCTTATATGCGACTCGCACCACAACGTAAAAAAATATGTTTCGGGACCTATTAAGGCAGGGATGTTCAATCTCGGCTGGCTTCCGGGCGGTGACAAGAGTATCACGACCATGCGCGAGACTACCATGCCCGCAATCAAGGCGGCAATCGAGCTGCTCGGAGACGATGCGATACTCAATATTGCCGTGTATCCGGGACATCCCGAGGGAGACGCGGAGGGCAGAATGATTGAGGAATATCTCTCCTCAATCAGCCGATTTAAGGTCTGCGCCACCAAGGTGAAGATAGTCAACAGCGAGGCATCGCCATACTTTTTTATGATAGAAACCAAGAAAAAGGCTTGAGGTAATATGAAAAAAAGAATTTTATTGCTTTTACTTATTTTCGTGCTTATCATGTCCTGTGCGGTGATTACCGCGTGCGACGGAAGTACGGGTGACGGAGAGGACAATATGTATTTGATTTTGGTCAACAAGCAAAATCCGCTCGGAGCCGACTATGTTCCCGAAAATCTTGTTGATATTGATACGTCATATACGAACGGCGGAAAGCAGATAAAGCTTGAAAAGACGGCGCTTGACGCCTTGATTTCGATGCTTGATAAAATGAAAGAGGACGGCATCACAAATGTCACGGTAACGAGCGCGTACAGAGATTACGAGTATCAGAAAAAGCTCTTTGACGGATACTGCGCAAGGGAAAAAGAGGCGCACCCGACGTGGAGCGACGAAGAGGTGAAGACTGAGGTCTTGACCTACTCGGCTGCTCCCGGTACGAGCGAGCATCAGTCGGGGCTGTGCGTTGACCTTTTCACGACCGAGATGGAGGGGCTTTACAACTACGGCTCAGAGACTCCGAACAATCCGTACGATAAGGGCTTTGCGGAGACTAAGGCTTTTGAATGGCTGTGCGAAAACGCGCACAAGTTCGGCTTCATTTTGCGTTTTCCCGAGAACAAGACAAGTGTGACCGGATACTCATACGAGTCGTGGCATTACAGATATGTCGGAGTGCAGGTTGCAAAGGAAATACACTCAAAGGGACTTACGCTTGAAGAATATCTTGCAAAATAAGCATTTTTAATATTTTGACAAAAGTTTTCCCGACGGTTTTACCCGTCGGGATGCTTTTTGTTTATTCGGTTTTGTCGTCAGAGCTTTCGTCTGATTTTTCTTCGCCGGATTCTGAGTAGGGGTTTTCGTCGGTCGGAGCGGTTGAGTTTCCTTCTTCAGACTGCTTCGCTTCCTCTTCTTTTTCAAGTCTCTCAGCCTCTGCCTCAAGTCTTGCCTTTGCCTCCTCAGTGCGAAGTTTCTTTGCGTTAGCCTCTTCGCTCGCTCTCTTCTTTTCCTCGGCAATCGCCTCGATCTCCTCCATTACGGGGAAGGGGCTTTCCATGACCGCCTTGAATTGGTCGCCGTCCATTACCTCGTTTTTAACAAGGAACGCGGCGATAAAGTGGAGCTTTTCAATATCCTTTGTAAGGATATCCTTGGACTTAGCGTATGCCTCGGAGATGACCTCGTGCATTTCGTTGTCGATCTTTGCGGCAATTTCCTCGGAGTAATCCTGAGACGACGAAAAGTCACGTCCTAAGAACACCTCGCCCTGGTCTGTTCCGAAGGAACGGGGACCTAAGACATCACTCATTCCGAGTCTTGTAATCATCTTCTTGGCTATCTTTGTCGCGCGGTCTATATCGTTCGATGCACCGCCCGAAACGTCGCCGTTGACTATTTCCTCTGCGGCGCGTCCGCCGAGAAGCATGGAGATCTGGTTCTTAAGCTCGCTCTTGTACTCGCTGTACTTGTCTTCCTTAGGAGGATTGAGGGTATAGCCGAGCGCGCGTCCCGAAGGAATGATCGATATCTGCTGAACCGGGTCGAGGTCGAGGTGATATGCCACCATAGCGTGACCTGCCTCGTGGTAAGCGGTGTTTTTCTTCTCGGACTCCTTCATGACTCTCGCCTTCTTCTTGGGACCTGCAATTACGCGGATAAACGCGTCGTTTACGTCGTCCATTCCGATAAGGCTCTTGCCTCTGCGTGTTGCTAAAAGAGCTGCCTCGTTGAGAAGGTTTGCAAGGTCTGCGCCCGTAAATCCGACGGTCATTCTCGCAATTTCCTTGAAGTCAACGCTTGATTCGAGGGGCTTGTTGCGTGAGTGGACCTTGAGTATTTCGACACGTCCGTTTATGTCGGGATAGTTGACCGTTATCTGACGGTCAAAACGTCCGGGACGGAGAAGCGCGGGGTCGAGAATGTCGGGGCGGTTGGTTGCCGCTATGACGATTATTCCGTCGTGTGAGCCGAATCCGTCCATTTCAACGAGAAGCTGGTTGAGCGTTTGCTCACGCTCGTCGTGACCGCCGCCGAGTCCCGCGCCTCTGTGGCGTCCGACTGCGTCTATCTCATCGATAAAAATGATTGAAGCGGGGGATTTTCTTGCGGTATCAAAGAGGTCACGGACACGGGACGCGCCGACACCGACGTACATCTCAACGAAGTCCGAACCGGAGATCGAGTAGAAGGGAACGCCCGCCTCGCCTGCGACTGCTTTTGCAAGAAGGGTTTTACCTGTACCGGGAGGGCCCATCAGAAGGACACCGTGAGGAATTTTTGCGCCGAGCTTTGCAAAGCGCGAGGGGTCTTTGAGGAATTCGACGACCTCTTCAAGCTCTTCCTTTTCTTCGTCCGCACCGGCAACGTCGCGGAATGTGACCTTGTCCTTTTCGTTGCCCGTTGCGACCTTGGCACGAGCCTTTGAGAAGTTGCCAATTCCCATTTTTCCGCCGCCGCTGCCGCTGAGCTGTCTTGTCATGATGATATACATGACGATGAGAGCAACGACGATGAGGATCATCGGCAGATAGGACAGCCATGCGGCGTATTGTGTCGGAGCGACGTATTCGCCCTTCAAGGTGCCTGCTGCCATTTGGTCTGTTATTACCTCGCCGAGATCGGCGTGGAAGATAGACAGACTTGCTAAGCGGTACTGAACGATTACCGTGCCGTCTTTGTTTTCACCGACTTTGAATTTGGCGTATTCGGAGTCCTTGTCGAATATCATGGTAAGAACATTGTTCTTGTCGATTTCAAACTCCTTGACGTGTCCGTTTTCAAACGCCGATACTACGTCAGAGTAGTCCATCTTCTCGGGTGAGTCGTTGCGGAACAGCATGGCGCACACGAGCACGACTGCGGCGATGAGAACGATATAGAAGAGTATGTGCTTAAAATTGCTTTTCTTTTTGTTCATTGATTCCTCCGGGGTGAGACATTATTTATCTATTATATGCCGATTTTATTTTTTATATTTAAAACCGCTATTATAAATTTTAATTCATCATTGTTAAGTTTGAGTGAGGATATGTTCACTTTTGTGTGAATTTCACGAATATATCTCGCGCTTAAGTATGCCGACGTATGGGAGATTGCGGTACTTTTCGTCGTAATCAAGACCGTAGCCGATAACGAACTCGTCCTCAATGACCTGTCCGCAGTAATCGGGGACAAACTCCACCTCACGGCGAGAGGGCTTATCGAGGAGTGTGCAGGTCTTGACGTTGTTGGCATTTCGGTTTTTGAGGAGCTGAGTGAGTCTCTGGAGCGTTCTGCCGCTGTCTACGATGTCTTCAATTATAAGAATATTGTAGTTTTCGAGATGCTCGCGGTTGAGGTCGAGGTGAATCTTTATCTCGCCCGAACTTTTCGTACCCACACCGTAGGATGAGACCTTCATAAATTCAAGCTCCATGGGCAGATCGATGCTTCTAATAAGGTCTGCCGCGAAGACAAGCGAGCCTTTGAGAATGATTATCCCGATAAGCGGCTTATCCGAGTCTTTAAAATCTCTTGTGATCTGCTCACCGAGCCGTCTTGTAATTTCCCGAAGCTCGTCTTCCGCGATCAGTATTCTTTGAACGTCTTGATTCATTTTTAACCTCCGAAATTTGTCTTGTAGATTGCGATGTGCAAGGTGTCTGCTTCGTTTTTTGACTTGACGCTGTCCGACACGGCGCAGAGCGGAACGTAAATTGCCTGTCCGTAGGCGTAGATTATCGGCAAAATATCTCTGTCCGGAAGGGGAACCTTTTTGTCGCACATCAGCTTTTTTATTTTTTTATTTACTCCGCCGTCGGTGATATGTTCACCCGACGAGCGGTTTTTTGCATAAAGTTCGGTGCCTGTATCTTTGATTACGGCTTTTGCGTAGAGTGTGCAGTCTTCAATATTGACATTCGGGACGGACTTGCCGACAAAAACGGCAAAAGGCGTGTTTTTTATCGGGTTGAGTCCGAAATCAAGCTTTTGACTGTATGATTCTGTCGGATAATCGTCTCGATTGTCATCGCAAAAATTCAGATATCCGTCGATTATCTCGGCGCGTTTTTTATTCGGCAGAGAGACGGATACGCCGTTTTTTTGAGAGTCGAGAAGAGCGAGAATGTCCGAGATATGGACTGCTTCAAGGCTTGAGCCGCACTCCTTGTCAAATGCGAGCATTATGACTCTTTTCCTGACCGCTATGTGCAGAGCTTTGAACTTTGATACCTCTATTTTACCGTTGCAAGAGTCGAAAAATGACTTCGCCTCGCTAAAGATGAAATCCGAGTCCTCGGCGGCGGCGCGTGAAAGTCTTAATGCCGATTTTTGAAGGGCGGGGAAGAGAGACGAGAGCTTTGGAATCACGTTGTTTCGGATCACGTTTCTCGTGCAATCGTCATGGAAATTCGTACTGTCGGTGACGTACGGTATCGAATTTTCGGCGCAAAACGAGAGAATTTCGCTCTTTGAAGCCTTCAAAATCGGGCGAATTACCATCGCATCGTCTATCTCGCTTATCGGGCGGCACTCGGGAATACCTACCATGCCGTCAATTCCGCATCCGCGCGCGAGGTTGCAGAGCTGGGTTTCGAGGTTGTCGTCCGCGTTGTGAGCGGTGGCGAGGATTTTTACGTTGTTTTGGCGCATTATTTCGGTAAAAAATGCGTAACGGGCATCGCGCGCCTCGGTCTCAATACTCTTGCCCGATTTTTTTGCAAGAGAGGGGATATCGAGCCTTTTTACGAACAATCTGACATTCAGCTTTTCGCAAAGAGTGCGGCAGAAGCTTTCGTCGCGCAGGGCTTCATTCCCGTACCCTTCGGTGCGGATACCGTGATTCAAGTGCGCGGCGAATATCTCACAGCCGACACGCTCTCTGTACAGACAGAGAAGGTGAAGGAGAGCCGAGGAATCCGCGCCGCCCGACAGACCGAGCAGGATAGGCTCGGTTTTATTCAGTTTTGTGAGCGTATGCGGCTCTGTGAAAAGATTTTGTAAGGATGACATGGTTTTCTCCAAAAGTGGATAAACTGATTTATTTGCCGTGTGGGCGAGAAATCTCAGTTGAGAGTACTGTGAAGCAACCGAAAAACTGCACCCGTGTTAATTGTCAGTGAGGTGTGTTTTCCTCAAGCGCGATATCTCTGAATTTTGTATATCTTCCCGTCCAGCCTACCTTGACTGTGTCTGTCGAGCCGTGCCTGTTCTTTGCGACGATTATCTCGGCAACATTCTGCTCTGTGTCCGCCGAAACGGTGTCGCCCTCGGCTGACTTATAGTAATCATCCCTGTAAAGGAAGATGATTATGTCCGCGTCCTGCTCAATAGAACCCGACTCACGAAGGTGAGACATCATCGGTCGTTTGTTCGCCTGCGCCTCGGTTCCGCGGGAGAGCTGCGAACAGCAGATGACGGGAACATTAAGCTCCTTTGCCATTATCTTCAATGCGCGCGACATATCGCTGACCTCTTGCGTTCTGTTCTCGATCTTCTTATCGGACTGCATGAGCTGGAGATAGTCGATGACAACGAGTCCGAGATTGTTGACGCGGCGGAGCTTTGCCTTCATAGCCGAGACGGTGATACCCGGTGTGTCGTCGATCAGAATATCACAACCCGACAAAATGGAAGCCGCTTGTGCGATGTGGTCCCATTGCTCGGGCTTCAGCTCACCCGTGCGAAGCGCATAGCTGTCTATCAAGGCTTCACTTGAAATTACACGGTTTACAAGCTGTTCTGCCGACATTTCAAGCGAGAATATCGCAACCGCCTTGCCCGTCTGCTTTGCCACGTTTGTTCCTATGTTGAGACAGAAGGACGTTTTACCCATACCGGGGCGCGCGCCGACGATGACGAGGTCGGAGTTTCCCATGCCCGCAAGCACGCGGTCGAGCGAGCGGAAGCCGGTCTGTGTCCCTTGGCTTGCAGAGGGGTTGGTGACGAGCTGTTTGAGGTGGGCGTAGACGTCTGTGATGACCTCACGGATGTGACGGAAGCTCTTTGACTCACGTCCCTGCGCAATCGCATAGAGTTTATTCTGCGCCGACTCAAGTATTCCTGCGACCTCGTCCTGCTCGGAATACGCCATGTCGGAGATCTCGTCGCACATCTTAATAAGCTGGCGGAGAATACTCTTGTCCTTGACAATCTTTGCGTAGTCCTTGACGTTGAGCGAGTTCGGGACGGTCTGCGCGATAAGCTTTATGTAATCCTCACCGCCCGATTTCGAATAAACGCCTTTTTTGACAAGTTCGTCGATAAGAGTGACGACGTCGATCTGATTGTTGGTCAGAAAGAGCGCGTGCATCGCAAGGTATATCTGCTTGTGTTCCTCAAGGTAAAAATCCTCGGAGGATATGATATCCGCGACTTGGTTTATTGATGTGGGATCTATCAGTATAGAGCCGAGCAATGACTGCTCGGCAATTGCCGAAAACGGCAATTTTCTGATGATATCGTCTGCCATTTGAATGTCAGCCCTCCGAAACGGTTACTTTGAGTTTTGCCGAGATCTCGGGATATACCTTCACCTCGACTTCATATGTGCCGTAGGATTTGATGTTTTCCGAGAGAACGAGCTTTCTCTTTTCAATCTCTATTTTGTGCTGTTCTTTGAGCTTTTCGGCAATATCCTTTGAGGTTATCGAGCCGTAGAGACGTCCGTCTCCGCCCGAGGATGCGGTAATCTTTACGGTGAGAGTGCCGAGCTTGTCCGCAAGCGCTTTCGCGGCGGCTTTTTCTTCTTTGAGCCTGAATTGCTTAGCTTCTTCCTTGCTCTTTGTCTCGCTCATGACCTTGGCGTCGGCAACGACCGCGAGCTTTTTGGGGAATAGGAAGTTACGCGCGTATCCGTCGGATACCTCAACTATCTGGTCTTTTTTGCCCTGACCTTTAACGTCGGCTAAAAGTAAAACTTTCATTTTAATTTCTCACTTTCTGCTTTTTTGTTTGTGTTATTTACGGGTTTTGATTATTTTTGATGGTCGTATTCAAAGTAGTCGTCTATTGCGTTTTTGAGCATCTCACATGTGCGGGTAAGGCTCGTGTTTTTGACCTGCGCGCCCGCTATCTCAAAGTGTCCGCCGCCCTTAAGTCTTTCAAGAATGAGCTGGACGTTTACTTCTCCCTTGGAGCGTCCCGAGATAATGACGTCGTTGTCTATCTTGACGAGTGCAAACGATGCCTTGACTCCCTTGACGTGAAGCAGATTGTCCGCAACCTTGGATGCAATTACGCGGTCCTCTGCCGT
Source organism: Eubacteriales bacterium (assembly GCA_051867975.1). Taxonomy (GTDB): domain Bacteria; phylum Bacillota; class Clostridia; order Oscillospirales; family CAG-272; genus SVTX01. The sequence goes on from JBJDZM010000092.1 coordinate 8,437, forward strand.
GCCTTTTCTGTCAAGCGTCATCCAGGTTATTGCGATGTCGTCCCGGTAGAGTCTCGCCTTTGATTCAAATTCGCCCGTGAGCAGCAGTTCTTCGAGACTTTCGTTGAAGAATTCGCGGACGACGCTTGTATGCGCGCCTCTTGTGTAGAGGTAGTGAGTTATCTCAATTGTCTGTGCGCCTGCGTTTCTCGTGAAATTGTTGGTATCGAGCATGATACCCGAGAGAAGCACCTCGGCTTCTTCCTTGTGAAGTGTATCTCTGTATTTGCTGTGGAAAAGTATTTCGGAAACTATCTCCGAGGCAGATGACTTCGTCGCTTCAATATATTGCAGGAAGGGATCGAAATTCAGAGTATTTGCCATACGGTGGTGGTCGATGACGGCTATGTTTTTGACCGTTTCGGCAAGCTCGGGTGCGGCGAAAATGAATTGGTTGTTTACGTCGCAGATTATAAGCACCGTATCCGAGGTTACAAGGTCTTTAGCCGCCGCTCGGTCGATGAAGATGTCCTCGTATATTCCGAGAGGTTTAAGCTGATTGTAGGCGACGGTGAAGCAATCCGCATCCTTGTCTGCGATAACATTTATCGGAATGTCGGCAGGTGAGCCGCTCTCTTTTTCCATTTCCTCAATGACCGACATTGTGAAGCGCGTCATTCCCACGCATGAGCCTATCGAGTCAAAGTCGGGGTGTGAATGTCCCATGATGATGACGTTGGATGCGCGGCGGATCTTATCCTCAAGTATTTCTCCGCTGACACGGGAGACAATTGTGGTATTGTTTTCGATGGTTTTATGAGTACCGCCGAAGAATATATATCCCGAGGAGTCCTCGCGCCTTATCGCGACCTGGTTTCCTCCGCGCTGTATTGCCATACTCAGCGCATGATGTGCGTTCCTTTCTTTTTCGCCGAGCGTTTCTCCGATTGAGGAGATACCCATTGATACGGTTACGGGGAAGCTGTTGTCGCCTATCTTCAGTGCCATGATGCTTTTTTGGACGCTGAAGTCGTTTTTTATCTGCTTTTCAAGCTCTTCGCGAGAGAAGACCGCGACGTATTGGTCACGGGAATACTCACGGATAAAGCCCCCCATTTCTTCAACCCACGCCCGTATTATGTTCTCGGCTTCAGCCGATGCCGAGCGGTGGTCTGCGCGGACGTACTGCGCAAGCTCACGGAGATTATCAAGCTGTATGTATGCGACGACGGGGCTTTCAGCCTCGTTCTTTTCATACAGTGAGAGAAAATCCTCTGTGTCATTGAAAGTTATGAAGTAATAGTTTTCATCCTGAAGCTTAAATACGTACGAGACCGTCTTGTATCGTCTGCCGTCGGCGAGCTTTGTTATCAAGGAGCTGTGAAGCTCCGCCTCCTCGGGCATATCATACATCGATTCCGACGAGAGGAACATGTCACGGTTCTTCGCCTCAAAGATAAGAGTCTTCATCGGGACGGAGCAGAATTGCGATATCTGCATGCCGTTTACCGCGCTCTTGATTCCGAGAATGTCGCCGAGCGCGCCGTTGATTATTTTGACCTTTCCCTGTGAGTCGGTAACGGCGTAGGGCAGGTCTATGACGGTTCGGAACATATCGTATATTTCGCCCTCGAGCCGTCTGGCATCAATTCTCGCTCTTTTCGTTTTTGCGTTTCGGACAGCGTATACGATACAAACAATTCCGGCAGTCAAGAGATAAATCGGAAGAGCAAGGAAACATATTGCCGTAACGGCTTGCGCGTTTTCATCCGCTTTGGCGAACAATTCAAGATATCCGCAGATCGCGAAAAGAATTACCGCCTCAATGAAGGCAAACACCATTGGAGCCGACAGGTCGGGGTAAAAGCGTTCGGAGCGTTTCACTTCGGCATATTGATTCATTTTTTTAAGCTTAATTTTTTTGCTCATTGATCTTCTCCCTCACTGTAATGTGTTTTTGCCCACGAATCGGTATTTTGAAAAATCGTATAGCAGACGCCGCAGAGCGCGATCACGCTGATTACCGACATTGAGAGTATTCCTGCCAGAATTACCAATCCGACATACGCGGCGAGTGCCAAAAACCCGATTTTTTGGGGGAGCGATGCCAGCGCTCCGAGTCCTACGTAAAACAGGAGCGGCAGAAGCAAAAGGCTTACGTTTTGTGACGCGGTTGCCAAAAATGACGGAGCGTAGGTCGAGCTTGACGTGAATGAAAGAATGTGCGCGACGGCGAATATCAGTGCGGCGGCAAGAGATGCGGTCATCGTCGCTCCCGATTCGTTTTGAAGCTTTTCAAGTTCAAAGCGTTCAAAGAGTGAGTGCTCTATCTTCTGCGCCGCAAATCCGACTGTCAGAGAGGCGGCAACGACAAGTCCCGCAAGTGAATTTACCGCTTCGTTTGCAAGTGTATTGACCTGAATTGAGATGCTTTCGGTGATGGGAGAGTTGCCTGCGGCAATTATCGCTCCTTTCAGATACCAAACTATTCCGTCACGGAGATAGAGAACAGCATTTTCGATGATTTCAAGTGATATTGCGCCGTTTTGCGTGTATATGTGCGCGAATACCGCAATTAAGAGTTCCGCGACGGCGACCGATGCATACGCGGCTATCGAAAAGGCTCTTGAGCGTTTTGTCTTAGCCGAAAGTCCCATGGCGAGCGCCGGTGGGAATGCGACAAGTGCGAGGCAGGAGAGCCATGCGTCTCCGCTCAGAATAAGTGCCGCGGCATACGTCAGTATCGGTGCGGAGATAAGAAACGGCAGATGTATTGCTCCCGAAGACGCGACGAGAGCCGAATAAAGCCCCGAGACGGCAAGGGAGCCGACTATAACGGCGATTATTATCGGAGACGGCATATATGGAAGAATAAACATATAGACAATCGACAGCAAAATAACGGTTGAAAGCCTTCTCGATGCATAGATGCAGAGAATTCCTGCCGCAATACAGGTGAGCCACGCGATAGCCGTTGCAATATCGGTCTTAGCGAATGAGAGAGGGAGAGCGAGAGAGCATAGCACAGCCGCGGCGCAGAGTATTGCCGAGACGTATATCGGAAGTGCTTCACCTTCCGAGGCGGAATTATTGCGTTCAAGCGGGCGCATGTCGGGTTTTGTTGCTTTTTTTGAACTGCTGATATCCATGTCGCTTCTCCTTTCTCCGGTTTTGCCGCATTTACATGTCGGCATAGTCATCCATATTAAACCATTGTACAATTATATCATACCTTTGCCGCTTTGTAAACAGATTTGAGAGTATTTTTTGTGAATTTATGTGATTTTTTCTTCATTATAGTTATGAAAAATAAAAAAATTCGTTTTTTTGCAAAAATTTTCAAAAAACTATTGCATTTCGGTAAAAAGTGTGGTATAATAGACAAGAATCATAGTAGAGTCGTGAGTGGGTTGCAAAATCCACTCATAAATTTTGTCAGAGAGAGATTTAAAAATGAAGAACAATTCAGGAAAGAATATCGCATCGGTCGTTCGGGAGATAGTAACGCCCGTTGCACGGGAAATGGGCTTTTTCATCTGGGACGTTGAGTTTGTAAAGGAGGGAGCGGATAAGCACCTTCGCATCACGCTTGACAACGAGGAGGGAATAACCATTGTCGACTGCGAGAATTTTCACAGAGCGATAGACCCCATCTTAGACGAGGCTGACCCGATAAGCGAATCATATATTTTAGAGGTATCATCCCCGGGTATTGAGCGCGAGCTGAAATACCCCGAGCATATTGATGCGTGCGAGGGCTGGGACGTTGAAGTCAAGCTCTACGCCCCGCGTGACGGAAGCAAGCAATTTCGCGGAGTGCTGCTCGGATATGACACCGACGGCAATATAGCAATCGAGCAGGACGGAAAGACGCTTGCCTTTAAGCCCGAAGAAATCGCAAAGATAGCGACCTACTTCGATTTTTCAAAAATGTAAAATAAAACACACATACACCGAAACTGAAAGGAATATTCAAAATGAACAAAGAATTTTTTGCGGCATTGGCGCTCCTTGAAAAGGAAAAGGGTATCCCCCAGGAGTATATGCTTGAGAAGATCGAGGCGGCTTTAGTCTCCGCATTTAAGAAGGAATACGGAAGCAACACGAATGTAAGAGTCAGCATCGATCCCGCAAAGGAAGATGTAAGAGTTTTTCAACAGAAAGAGGTAGTTGAGGTCGTCGAGGACCCCGGCACGCAGATCTCTCTTGAGGAAGCGAAGGCGATAAGCAAGAGAAATACGCTCGGCAAGATAGTCGAGTTTGAAGTGAAGCCCAAAAACTTCCGCCGTCTCTCCGCGGGAGCCGCAAAGTCGGTCATCATTCAGGGTATCCGTGAGGGTGAGCATAAGGCGATGCAGGAGGCATACGAGTCAAAGCGTGAGGAGATAATCACCGCGACTGTTGACAAGATTGACTATGAGACGGGCGCGATAGTTCTCAATACCGGAACGGGCAGGGCGGTTCTCCCGAAATCCGAGCAGATTCCCGGTGAAGTTTTCAATGTCGGAGACAAGATAAAGGTATTCATTCAGGAAGTCAACAAGGAGATGCGCGGGCCGCTTGTCACTCTTTCGAGAGTTCATCCGGGATTCGTCCGCCGTATGTTCGAGCTTGAAATTCCAGAAATCACCGACGGTGTCGTAGTTATCAAGGGAGTTGCGCGTGAGGCAGGCTCAAGAACGAAGATTGCCGTTTATTCAAGAGACGAGGATGTCGATGCGGTCGGCGCTTGTATCGGCGCTCACGGAATGAGAATAGATTCCATCCTCTCCGAGCTTGGCGGCGAGAAAATAGATATTGTCAATTACAGTGAGACACCCGAGGAGTTCGTGACTGCGGCTCTCTCTCCCGCAACCGTAATCAATGCCGAGATGGACGGCGAGCGTTTCTGCCGCGTGGTAGTTGCTCCCGAGCAGCTCTCGCTTGCAATCGGTAAGGAGGGACAGAACGTCCGTCTTGCCGCAAGACTTACGGGAATAAAGATAGACATAAACGCAGAGGGACTTGAAAAGTCCAGATAACATAAAGTGCGCGGAGGATAACAATGCAGAACAGGGAACAAAAGGTAAGAAAAATACCGATGCGTCAGTGTCTCGGATGCAACGAACACAAGCCGAAGCGCGAGATGATAAGAGTGGTAAGACTCCCCGACGGCGGCGTTGTGCTTGACCTTGTCGGCAAGGTGTCGGGCAGGGGGGCTTACATCTGTCCCTCGGCGGCATGCTTTAAAAAGGCGAAAAAATCGGGACGCATTGAGCATATACTTGAATGTGAGATATCCGAGGAGCTGTATTCCGAAATGGAGCGCAGTATTGCCGAGAAGGGCGAGTCATGAGAGGCACCTCACGCGAGCGCGGATTGCTCTCTTCAATTGGAATGTGCCGCGGAGCCGGGCGCGCGATAATCGGAGTTCCCATGATATGTGAGGAACTTAAAAAAAGAGGAGCGCAAAAGGGAGATGACGTCATGGTCATCGAGGCTTCGGACACGTCGGAAAATACGCACAAAAGAGTATGCGACAGGTGCGCGTACTACAAAGTGAGACATATTAGGATAGAGTCGGACTGCGAGGCATTGGGCAGAGCGGTCGGCAAGAGCGCGGTCGGTGCGGTCATGATAAATGATGCAAGCTTCTGCCGCTTAATAGACAAAAGACTCGCCGAGAAGGCGGTCGAAAAATCGCAGTAAACCGGAAAGGTATGGGTATAATTTATGGCAGTAACACCTCAGATCAAAGCGAATCAGTTGGCAAAGGACCTGAATATCAAGAGCAAGGATATGATGGATATCATGGCGGAGAAGGGACTTGAGATCAAATCTCAAAAGGCGCTTGAGCCTCATGAGTTTGAAGTCTTCTTTGATGTCATCACGTTGAAGCACCAGATAGAGCGCATCGACGATTACATCGACGGTATTACGTTTATTCCTTCAAAGCTTGAAAAGACGGAGAAGAAGCCGACTGCAGAGCAAAAAGAGGAGATTAAAGCAGAGAAAACCGCCCCGGCAGAGGAAAAGCCTGCCGAGACGAAAAAAGAAGAGAAGAAGGCAGACGCACGGGCGGTAACTGCCGATAAAAACATAGAAAAGACCGATTCCGAGGGCGAAGTCGCTGCCAAGGCAGAGCCTGCGGATGCGGCAGAGAAGAAGATTGAGAAAGCTGCGGAGAAAAAGACCGAAGAAAAGGCGGAGAAAAAGACCGAAGAAAAGGCGGAGAAAAAGCCTGAAGAGAAACCTGCGGACAATAAGCCGACGGACAATAAGCAGGCGGCTCCCGCGGTAAAGAAGGTTGACAGAGCCGAGGCGATAGCACGCGCGGCGGCTATTGAGAGGGCGGCTCGTGAAAAGGCGGCTCAAAGAGCAGGCGCGCAGAAGCCGGACGGACAGAGAAGACCCGAGACAAGACCCGACAACAGAGGTCAGCAGGGTATGGGTTCTTTCTCTTCTCAGAGACCCGTGCAGGGTGACAGAACAGCGCAGAATGACAGATTCAAGAGCATGGGCGCTCCCAATTTTGACCGCCAGCAGACTCCGCAGAGACGCGACGACAGAAAGCCCCAAAAGCCGCAGTTCAATCAGAACAGAGGAATGGATAAGGACGATTATGTTCCGAGCGCACCGAAGGAAAAGTTCCAGCCTCAGATAATCACTCGCGCGCAGACCCCCAAGGGCGGTGACGGTACGAGCAAGAAGGGCGCGGCAAAGACGGTCGATATCCGTTCATCGTCGGTCGACCTTTCAAAATACGATGAAAAACTCGACACCTTTGTTTCCGAGAATGACAGAGACCTTCGCGGCGGAAACCAGAAGCTCAAAAAACAGCAGAATCAGACGAGAGGCGAGAACACATTTGCCAAGGGCAAGCCCGGAAAGCCCGGAAAGAAGGGTCAGAAGTCGGCTCCCGCTCCCGTCGTAAAGAAGGGACCGCTCAAGGTTCAGATTCCTGAGGAGATAGTGATAAGCGACCTTGCATCCATGCTTAAGGTAACAGTTGCAGAGGTAATAAAGAAGCTCATGCTTATGGGCATGATGGCAACCGCTAACCAGACGGTTGACTTCGACACAGCTGCACTCGTTGCGGTTGAGCTTGGCGCGGAGCCTGAAAAGGCAGTCGTCGTTACGATTGAGGAGAAGCTCTTTGACGAGAGTGAGGACACCGAGGAAAATCTTGTCGGACGCGCACCCGTCGTCTGCGTTATGGGTCACGTTGACCACGGTAAGACCTCACTTCTCGATGCGATAAGACACACGAACGTGACCACCGGAGAGGCGGGCGGTATTACCCAGCATATCGGTGCTTACAGAGTTAAGATAAACGGTCAGGATATCACCTTCCTCGACACCCCCGGACACGAGGCGTTCACCGCAATGCGCGCGAGAGGTGCGATGGCTACCGATATAGCGATCCTCGTCGTCGCTGCCGATGACGGTATCATGCCGCAGACGGTTGAGGCTATAAACCACGCAAAGGCTGCAGGAGTTGATATCATTGTTGCGATAAACAAGATGGATAAGCCCACGGCTAATCCCGATGCAATAAAACAAGAGCTCACGAAATATGACCTCGTTCCCGAGGAGTGGGGCGGAGACGTCATCTGCGTTCCCGTATCCGCTGTTACGAAAATGGGTATTGAGGAGCTTCTCGAAAACGTCCTTCTCGTTGCCGAGGTCAAGGAGCTTAAGGCTAATCCCAACCGCCGCGCAAAGGGTATCGTCATTGAGGCGAAGCTCGACAAGGGCAGGGGTCCGGTCGCGACTGTCCTCGTTCAGAACGGTACGCTCCACAACGGAGATATAGTTATCGCGGGAACGGCAGTCGGACGTGTGAGAGCCATGACAGACCACAACGGAAAGACTCAAAAGACGGCAGGTCCCTCCGTGCCGGTTGAGATAATCGGTCTTGCCGAGGTTCCCGTAGCAGGTGACGATTTTGCCGCGGTTGAGGACGAGAGAATGGCAAGAGAGCTTGCCGAGCAGAGAAAGAGTAAGGCTAAGGAAGAGGTATTCAAGGCAAACGCACGCGCTAACCTCAACGACCTCTTTGCTCAGATAAGCGAGGGAATAAAGGACCTCAATATCATAGTCAAGGCTGACGTTGTCGGCTCTGCCGAGGCTGTCAAGGCATCTTTGGCAAAGCTTTCCAATGAGGAAGTCAGAGTCAACGTCATTCACTCCGCGGTCGGTGGAATTACCGAAAATGACGTTATGCTTGCGGCTACGTCAAACGCGATCATCGTAGGATTTAACGTACGTCCCGACAAGGCGGCGCTTGACAGTGCCGAGAGACAGGGCGTTGACATGAGAACATACCGTGTCATTTATCAGTGCATCGAGGAGATCGAGGCGGCGATGAAGGGTATGTTGGCTCCCAAATTCCGTGAAAATCTGCTCGGACATGCAGAGGTTCGCCAGACCATCCGCGTACCCGGTGTCGGAACTATCGCAGGTTCTTACATTCTCGACGGTAAGATTGCCAGAAATGCGCAGATAAGAGTCGTTCGTGACGGTATCGTTATCTTTGAGGACAAGATCTCTTCGCTTAAGAGATTTAAGGACGATGCGAAGGAAGTCGCTCAAGGATATGAGTGCGGTGTCGGACTTGAACGCTTCAACGACATCAAGGAAGGCGACATCCTTGAGGCGTTCGTAATGGAAGAGATCGAGATATAATATCGGCAGGACTTAAAATACTTGACAGGCATGATGACAAATATGTCGGGGCGAATATGACTTTTGCCCTTCGTCCCGACACAATGTTTGATTTCTGCCATAAAAATCGGAGAATAATTAAATGTTATATGAAAAATCCTGCGGTGCCGTTGTTTTCTCGGATAAGACAACGGACGACGGTGTGACAAAAAAATATGTGCTTATGATAAAGCAGACTTCGGCGAGCAAGTTTTCATTCCCAAAGGGGCATGTTGAGGCAGGAGAGAGCGAGATTCAGACTGCGGAGAGAGAAGTGTTTGAGGAGACCTCTGTCAAAATAGAGATTTCCGATAAATTCCGCAACACCGTACATTACTGCCCGAGACCGGGGACGAAAAAAGAGGTCGTGTATTTTGTCGCGAGAACCGAGCTTTGTGAGGTTAAACCCCTCGAGGGAGAGATAGTTGAGGTAAGATGGGTAGATGTCGATGCTGCAGGCGATATGCTGGCTCATGCGAACGATAAAAAAGTGTTTTTAATGGCACTTGAATATGAAAAAAACTTCAATATGAGAAAAACTCTGTAAAGCAGAGATGACTCCATGGAAAAAATGGAGGAAAAATGAAAAAAAGAGATTATGTTGTAAGAGTGTTGTCGCTGGCACCGATATTGGCGGCGATATTTATTGTTTTTTTGTACGTGACGGAGAGGCAGATGTTCGGCTCGGTGTGGACGTTTGTTTCCATGCTCACGACTCTCGGAATTTTGCCGCTTTTGGCTTATCCGTTCCAGCTCGTCGTTCCGAAGCTCAAGGCGGGCGGACGAAAGCTGCAGAGAACGCTTGCCATGATTTTTGCGGTCGTGGGATATGTGCTTTGCGTGATTTTGCTTTTGATTCTGGGCGGTACGAACCAAGAATTTTTTATCTGCCTGACTTATCTCGTATCGGGAATACTGATATTGATAATCAACAAGGTTTTCAAGGTGCATGCAAGCGGACACGGGTGCGGCGTTTGCGGACCTGTCATTGTCCTTTTGATATTGAAATGCTATATAATTGCGGCTTTGTATGCAATCTCGGCAATATTCGTCTGCATATCGAGCGTCAGAAGCAAGAGACATACTCTGCCCGAATTTTTAGGCGGAGCATCTGTGTCGATGATCAGCGCGATCGTTTTGGCAGCATTTCTGATTTGGATATAAAAACGAAAAAACAATATGTTCATTCATACGCATAGATATCCCTGTTCAGGTATCGTCTGAGTCATATTTAAAAAATATAACGAAATTACGACCAAAATAAAAAAATTGTGAGGTATGGCGTGAAAGTGACTTCAGTTTGAAAGTGAAGGATTCTGTTTCACGCGCGAATTTTGGAAAGCAAAATTCATTGATTACTATTTTTACTGCCGCAAAGCGGCAGAATGGAGGATAATTATGTTAAAAGGTATTCCGAAAATTCTTCCCCCCGAGCTTCTCAAGGTACTCTGTGAGATGGGACACAGCGACAGACTCTGCATAGCAGACGGTAACTTCCCATCTGAATCCATGGGTAAAGATGCAATCGTTATCCGCATGGACGGTCACGGCGTGCCAGAAATTCTTGATGCTGTTCTGACGGTTTTTCCGCTCGATACCTACGTCGAAAAGCCTGCCGTTCTTATGCAGCTCATGGACCGCGATGTCGGACGTGTACAGACTCCCATCTGGGACGAATATGCCGATATTATCTCTAAGCACGATGCACGCGGCAGAGATGCTATGGGAAATATCGATCGCTTTGAATTTTATGAGGAAGCGAAGAAGTGCTACTGCATAATCGCTACCGGCGAGAGCGCCGTTTACGCTAACATCATGCTTCAAAAAGGCGTGATCTGATTATATCTGCGATATGGTGGATATTATAGCGCAAGTGTTTGGCTTGGTGGGACTGTGCATTGTGGTCCTTTCCTTCCAATTTAAAAAGAACAGCTCCTTCTTTCTGCTTCAGGGAGTGGGAAGCTTTATGTTCTTCCTCAACTTTATCCTGATAGGCGCTTACGGCGGTGCGCTGTTCAATCTTTGCAATCTGCTGCGAGGTCTTATATTTATGAAGGACGCAAAAAAGCCATGGAAGCTTGTCTTGGTTGAGCTTGCGTATGTTTTCTGCTTTGCCTTCTCGGTCTATCTCGACCATTCGCCAAAGCAGATAATCCTCGTTGCAATTCCCTTTGTGACTCTGCTTATCATGAGCGTATTTATGTGGCGAGGAAACTCGAAACACATACGCATCTGCCAGATCAGCTGCTGCTCCCCGGGCTGGATAGTACATAACATATTCAATCTGTCCGTCGGAGGGATTATATGTGAGTGCTTCAACATGATTTCTTCATTTATATATATTATAAGACTGAGAAAGAACTCTTCTGCAGAGTCATAATAATACAAAAAAGATGCTTGCGCGCGCAAGCATCTTTTTTGTATTATGGCAATGTCCGTCCGTCGGAATGGAAGAGCAAAGCTTTTGCGGTTTTTTTATGTTGACTCAACTGTCTTTTGCTTGTTCGACGATCATATGCGGAACTCCCGCCATCTTGCGAAAAGCGGTAGGCGTGATACCCTCCGCCTTTTTAAACGCCTTGAAAAACAGCACGTGGTCTTTGTATCCGCACGCCTCACCTATTTCGGACGCGGTAAGGTCGGTTTCCTGCAACAGCTTTTTTGCGTAGGATATCCGCTTTGTTGTGATGTACTGCATGGGAGGCATGCCCATGTAGTTCTTAAACACGTGGGATAAGTAATACTTGCTGACATTCAGCTCCTCGCATATCTGATCCATTGACTCTATCTCTGCAAAATGAGTTGAGAGATACTTATGTATACGGGTAAATATTGCATTTGTGACAAATTTCGCCTCGGATATGTTCGCCAGACGCAGAATACCGATAAGTATCAGCCTTGCCCAATATTTTGCCATAAGCTCGTTGTACTGTCTATCCACAGATACCTCCTCCACAAGCGAGCGAAAAAAGAATTCATACTTGTGATATTCGCCCTTTGTGTGAAGTATAGGCATGGCATCTTCGGCAATAAGGCAGTCGGCAGGGAGATTGCTCACCTGAAAATTCGTAATACCGAAAAATCCTATTTCCAGCCCCGCGTCTCCGGAGGTGCGCTCCTCGTGCACTGTGTGGGGATTGTATACAATGATATCGCCCTTTTCTATGGGATAGGTCTTATTTTCGATGGTCACCTCTCCCTTTCCCACGAATACAAACATAATTTCGCAAATAGGATGACTGTGTGGACTTTCGTGCCATTCTTTGATACGCTCAAGCTTTCCGGCGTATAGACATTTTGTGTCAAGCTTGATAACATCAACTTTAGAATAATTCAGTGTTCTTTTTTCATTTGTTCGGTTTTCTGCCTGTTCTTTCATCAAGTCCTCCAAATTACGCCCTCTGATTTTATGGAAAATAGACAAAAAATGTGTCATTTATTGCTTTTTTCATTTTTTGATATTTTACTCAAATAAAATCACGAATCGTATAAATAATTGTATCTATTGATAAAATTTTTGATTTCTGAACAAAATTATAGCACAAATTCGTAGATTTTTCAAGGAGTTTGACGAATTTTTTGAAAGAAAATTTGTGTTTATTTTTGTGAATTCTTTTACAGTTTATGATATTGAAAAAATGAAAGAAAAGGATTACAATATGTATGCAATATCGAAAGGAGGTATCCTCAATGCAGAATTTACTGCTTGAAATGGACGGAATCGACAAGCGGTTCCACGGCGTACATGCGCTTAAAGGCGTTCATTTCGACTTGAAGTGCGGAGAAATCCACGCACTTGTGGGTGAGAACGGTGCGGGAAAGTCCACTCTGATGAAGGTACTTACAGGTATCCATCAAGCAGACGGCGGCAAAATCACCTATCTTGGCTCTCCTTATTCCGTAAAGAACATTGGCGAAGCCCAGCATCTCGGTATCAGTATGATACACCAGGAGCTGAATATGATGAACCATCTGACCGTTGCTCAAAATATCTTCATCGGCAGAGAATCAATGGCGGGCAAGGTGTTGATTAAAGACGGAGATATGATCAAGGAGGCTGAACGACTCTTTGAGCGCATCGGCATCAAGATCGATCCTACCACAGCCCTCGGAAATCTTACAGTAGGCAAGCAGCAGATGGTCGAGATAGCGAAGGCGATATCCCGTGACTGTAAACTGCTTATTCTTGACGAGCCTACCGCCGCTCTTACTCAGACCGAGATCGAAGAGCTTTTCAGTATCATGCATGACCTCAAGGCTAAGGGTATCGGCATGATCTACATATCTCACCGTATGGATGAGATCAAACGCATATCAGACAGAATTACCGTAATGCGCGACGGCGAATATGTCGGCACGGTCAATACTGCGGACGTCACCAAGGATGAGATCATCAACATGATGATAGGCCGTGTAGTCTATGAGGACCCCAAGACTCAAAGTGAGGTGGCAGATGACGCAGAGGTGGTTCTGGAGGTCAAAAACCTGTGCAGCGGCAAAACCATTAAGGATGTCAGCTTCACTCTCCGCCGCGGCGAGATACTCGGTCTGTCCGGACTTATGGGCGCAGGCAGAACAGAGGTAGCACGTGCTATCTTCGGCGCCGACCCCTTTGACAGCGGTGAGATCTACGTCAAGGGTAAAAAGGTACATATTAAATCGCCTGCCGACGCGGTAAAGCACAGTATAGGTTATCTTTCCGAGGACAGAAAGCGCTACGGACTTATGCTTTTGAAGTCGGTTGCCGAGAATACGGCTATCGCATCTATGGACCGTTACATAACAGCAGGAATCATAAACGACGGCAAACTCAAGGAAGAAGCGAAGGTCTATAATGACAAGCTTCGCACAAAGACCCCTTCAATGGACCAGCTGCTCAAGAATCTGTCCGGCGGTAACCAGCAGAAGGTCATTATCGCAAGATGGCTCATTCAGGACTGTGATATTCTCATATTCGACGAACCTACCAGGGGTATCGACGTCGGTGCAAAGAGTGAGATATACACCCTGATGAACGAGCTTTCGAAGCAAGGCAAATCAATAATAATGATTTCTTCGGAGCTTGTTGAGATCCTCCGTATGAGCGACCGCATTATGGTCATGTGCGAAGGAAGAAAGACCGGCGAGCTTGATATTTCCGAAGCAAATCAGGAAAATATCATGCAGCTTGCTACCATGAGAGAGGAGAACTGATATGAAACAACCAAACAATCAATATGGCGCCAAATTGAATACTCGCGGCAAGCTCCGCCAGTTTGGTGTCAAAACGGGCAGATATATAAACACTAACGGTAAGCAGAATATTGTTATCATAGCCGCTACTATCGTTCTGTTTATAATATTTACTCTTATAAACGGCAACTTTGCAAGTTCCGGAAATATTCTGGTTATGAGCAAGTCGCTCGTCCCCTACGCCATTCTGTCCCTCGGCGTTATGTTCGTTATCGCCACAGGCGGAATCGACCTTTCCATAGGAACCATCTGTATTGGCGCTCCCGTTATCGCAGGTGCTATCTGCGGTACAGGCGTAGACCAGGATGAAGGAACCCTTTGGCTGACTATCCCGATCGTGCTTCTCGTAAGCCTTGGATTCGGTCTTCTCAACGGTTTCTTAGTCGCAAAGTGCAAGCTTGCTCCCTTTATCGCAACGCTCGGCACGATGCTTCTCTCCCGCGGTCTGACTTCAGTTGCCGCGCAGGCAATAACAGGAAAGTCCTCCGCTATCAAGTATCCTACGACCGGTTGGTTCCAAAACATATTTACAAACTTTAACGGCTTCCCCATCGGTATTGTCTGGGTAATAGTTCTCACGGTCATATGCATGGTAGTTATGTACAAGACCAAGATAGGCAGATACATTCTTGCTATCGGAAGTAACGAAGAAGCTACGCGTCTTTCGGGTATCAACACCGACAAATATAAGATCATCGCTTATGCGATAGCAGGTCTCTTTGCAGGTATTGCCGCTCTCTTCTGGACTGCATCCAACCCCTCACTCACGCTTGCATCCGGCAACGGTATGGAGCTTGATGCAATCGCAGGTGTTTACATCGGCGGTACAAGCACGACAGGTGGTTCGGCATCCGTTGCAGGCTCTATCTTCGGCGCGCTTATCCTCGTTGTTATCCGTCAGGGTCTCAACTTTGCTCTCGTTGCATTCGGAAGCAAACTCTCCGCAACATTTATTACATATGCCGTAACAGGCGTTATCGTTGTAGGCGCAGTTCTTCTTGACGTATTGAAGAAGAAGTCCGCAGCAAAGGTTAAGATCGAAAAAGCACACGCAAAGCTCAAGAGAGAACTCAAGGAAAGAATTGAAGAGTTGAATATTGAAAAAGACTATGCTCTTTCGGCAAAGAAAAATCCCGAAGCGGCGGCTCGCGTCGGTGAGATCGATATCGAGATAGCAGAACTCAAAAAACGCATCAAGATCGAAGTTCCCGCTCTTAAAGCCAAGAAATAAGACTATATTTCTAACGGCAAATTTTAAAATGTTTTGAAACACTCAGTGTTTTAAAAATAAAAAATTTTGGAGGAAAAATTCCATGAAAAACTTCACAAAGGTTCTCGCACTCATCCTCGCTGTTGTTCTTTGCACGGCTGCATTCGTGGCTTGTGACAACAGTAAAGACACCAAAGGTACCATTGCAGTTATAGCAAAAGGTGAAACGCATGCTTTCTGGCAGGCTGTTAAAGCAGGCGCAGAGCAGGCAGGTAAGGATTACGGTTACAACGTAACATTCCGCGGTCCTACAGCTGAAAGCGAAGAGTATGTAAATGCTCAGCGCGAAATGGTTCAGTCCGCTCTTAACGACTCCAGCACAAAGGCTATCGTTCTTGCAACCATCGGTCTCGGCTTTACAGACGAGCTTGTATCCGCATACAACAAGAAGCTCCCCGTAGTTGAATTTGACTCCGGTCTGTACTCCGGTGGTGCTGACATTACTGCAGGCAAGGATCCGACAGTGGGTAGCGTTGCAACTGACAACAAGGCTGCAGCAGCAGTTGTTGCCGATAACTTCTACAAGTATCTTAAGGATAACAACGTCCTCGCTAACGGCTACAAGGTTGGTATCATCCAGCACGACTCCACATCCACAGGTATTGACAGAGCGGCAGGCTTCAAAGAGAGAATTGAGCAGCTCGCTAAAGCTGACGGTTACACTCTCGCCATCAACGTTCAGGTTAAGACCAACAACACAGGAGACTATAAGCTCGGTCTTACGGCTCTTAAAGAGTGGGGCGCACAATCCATCTTCATGACCAACGAAGGTGTTGTAAACGAAGTATTCCCCGAAATATCCGATAACGTCGCTACATACAAGGACATCCTCTTCTGCGGATTTGACGCAGGTACAAACCAGTACAACTGGATGAAGGATGCAGGCAAGACATACGCTCGTCTCGTTGGTTCCGTTGCTCAGGACTCCTACAACATCGGCTACAGAGCAGTTGAACTCGCAGCTAAGAAGCTTGCCGGCGAAAAGGTTTCGGATGTTGGTATCGCAGGTGTTTGGTACAATGTTGATAACATCGACGAGCAGAAGGACAGAAACATATTCTACATGGGCTGATCCCTTTGCGTAAATATCGAAAAAACAACATATTGTTAAAAACACAACATAAGATTAAAAACTGAATATTAAAAAGGAGCCGAGTCAATTGCTTTACAAAAAGCTTTTGACTCGGCACCTTCACTATCTCGGTGGGGGGAAACGAAGATAATAAATGCAAAAAAATCGGATAAAGGGGTTGCTCCAGATTGATGACAAAGTTCAAATTCAATAACTTATTGCTTATTGGTAAACGATAGTCCGCTTTTTCTTTGGCAGCGCAGGCGCAAAGAAAAAGCTTGGCAAAAAGAAGACGCCGTAAGGAAATTTCGCCGTTGCGACGGCGACAAGGGCTATGCGCCCTTGACTGCACCGCCTTTTGAAAAAGGCGGGCGAAAACTTTTCTGAAGACACCGCCGTGGGGTTTGTCAGCGGTCTGGGGGTTACTTGTTCTTCCTCGGCTTAAAAAGCAGGAGCGATATTACAAACAGTACAGGCAACGCCGTGCCGAGCAGGAGTCCGGCTTTGAGGTCTCCGCCGAACGCATCGGCGACAAATCCGACAAGCGCGGGACCTGTTGTGCATCCGATGTCGCCCGCAAGTGAGAGCATCGCAAAAAACGCGGTGCCGACAAACGTGCAGGTCTTTGCGGCGAGGTCAAGTGTTCCGGGCCACATTATTCCAATCGAAAAACCGCAGACTCCGCAACCCACAAGCGCGACATAGGCGTTTTGCGACAAGGCGGATATTGCGTAACAGACGGCGCAGAGTGACGAGGAGAGTATCATTATTTTGCGAAGGTCGAACCTTTCACATACCCTCGGATATATCATTCTCGACAGTGCCATCGTGAGAGCGAAGATGCAGGGGCCGAGCAGGTCACCGAAGAGTTTTGCGCTCTCGTGGGAGAGCGATGCGCCTGCGAGCGCGGTCTCGGCAAATGCCGATGCCCACTGAGCTATGCCTTGCTCACACGAGCCTGCAAGAATCATGAAAAGAATGAAAAACCAGAACGCGCGCGTCTTTACAAGAGACGGGAGCGACGAGGATCTTTCAAGCTCGGGCGAGGGCTGATTTATCGGTGCTAAAAGGAAAATAACGGTATTTGCGGCAGGGACTGTTGCCCAGATAAAGGACATTATTCTCCAACTGTTGCCGCCCGCGACAAGCAGAAAAAGCGTGGAGATAAGCACGACTCCGAGATGTCCCCAGCAGTAAAACGAGTGCATAAATCCCATTGAAAATGAATTTTTCTCCTTGGGACATGACTGCATTATCGGGTTGCCCATGACCTCGATAAGACCGCTTCCGACAGCGCATATGAGAGTTGCGATGACGAGTCCGACGTATGGGTCGGGCAAAGCGTCCGGAAGAAGGGCAAGGAGAATGAGTCCTGATGCCGAGAAAATATTTGCGATGACTACCATAGTGCGGTAATTGAGCTTTGAGGAAAAGAGCGCCGAGAGCGAGTCCATTATAAACTGCATTACAAAATTGATTATGACGAGCAGGGTTATTTTTGAGAGCGGCACATTGTAAGTTGTCGAGAAGGTCAGGAAGAGTATGGGCGGGAAATTGATGATTATCGCTTGTATAATAAAGCATAAATAACAGCCGAAGCGTGTCAATTTAAAATTTTTCGAGGTGTTTTGAAGGGGCATTTCTACATTCCTTTATATTTTTTTATCCAAACACAGATATGCTACCATAAATACAGCACTTTGTCAACCCTTTTTGTGTTTTTGTAAAAATGATTGACAAAAGAGCGAAAATGTTATACAATTAGGTGGAAAAAATATGAGAGGACAGAGAGATGTCAGGAAAAAAGGTAGTAATATTTGACCTCGACGGCACACTGCTTGACACGCTGTGTGACCTTGGCGACAGTGTCAACCGCATGCTTGAGAGGTTCGGATTTCCGACACATACATACGATGAGATAAAAAACATGGTGGGAAACGGCGCGCGTCGTTTGGCGCTCAACGCAATTCCCTACGGCGAGAAAAACGAGCGCGCCGAGGAGTGCGTATCATATTTTCTGTCGCATTACGATGACGGTCAAAACAAAAAGACCAAGCCGTTCAAGGGTATTCCCGAGGCGATTGACACGCTCAAGGCTCACGGAATTATGACTGCCGTTGTCACAAACAAGCTTGACGCGGTGGCAAAGTCACTTTGTAAGCAGTTTTTCGGCGATAGATTTGATATCGTACTCGGCGACAGGGCGGATATGAGAAGAAAACCTTATCCCGACGGTGTTTTTTACGTGATGGAGCAGCTCGGATGCAGCCGCGGAGTCTACGTAGGCGATGCCGATACCGACATTGAGGTGGCAAAAAACGCAAACATTCCGTCGGTGAGCGTCAGCTGGGGCTTCCGTGACAGAGAGTTTTTGACCTCTCACGGTGCGTCGGTAATCGTTGACGATGCGCAGGCGCTTTTGAATGAGATCGGACGTGCGCTTGGAGAAAATTTTGAAAAAAAGAGCATTTTGCCCGAGAAATTCAAGCGGAGAATGATAGATTTGTTAGGTGCTGATGAGGCGGCGAGCCTTTTTTCGGCAATTGAGGAAAAGGATGCCGTCAAGGCGTTCAGAGTCAATCGAATCAAGATAGACGTTGAGTCTTTTGAAGCCGCAAACCCTCAAATTGACCGCCGAAAAGTCGATTTTCCACCCGATGCCTACCTCACAGGGGAGGAATTCCCGGGCAGCCTTGCCTGCCACCACTCGGGAGCGATATATGTTCAGGACATCTCCGCAATGTCAACCGTTTGTGCGGTAGACGTGCCGAACGGCGCGTGCGTGCTTGATTGTTGCTCCGCACCCGGTGGAAAAACAAGTCAGCTTGCGGCGGCGGTCGGAGAGAGCGGCGTTGTCGTTGCAAATGAATACGATAAAAAGCGTTGCAGGGTTTTGCAGGGCAATATCGAGCGTATGGGAGCGAAAAACACGGTCGTATGTAATCTTGACACTGCCGTGCTTGCGGAAGTTTATCCCGAAAAATTTGACCTCGTTCTCTGTGACGCACCCTGCTCGGGCGAGGGAATGTTCCGAAAAAATCCTCGTGCCATAGAAGAATGGAGCGAGGAGAACGTAAAGATGTGCATGGAACGCCAGCGCGAAATACTCACAAATGTTGCAAAATGCGTAAAGCCCGGGGGACTTTTACTCTATTCGACTTGTACGTTTTCGATTGAAGAAAACGAGGGTAATGTTGCGTGGTTTCTCTTATCGCATAAGGATTTTGAGCTTGCCGATGTCTGCGACGGATTGGAACAAAATACATCAAACGGAATCATGCTTGACAGTGCGCCTTGCGTTGACATGACAAAGTGCAGGCGCATATATCCGCACAAATCGCTCGGAGAGGGACAGTTTATTGCCTTGTTCCGAAAGGAAAATGAGAATATAGACTATATAAAGCCTATATTTGAAACAAAGAAAAACGAAAAGAGGAGCAAGCGAGAAGGCAAAGATAACCTTAAGGCTAAATATAGCCTTAATAAAGCCGAAATGCTGTGCGCAAACGAATTTTTGAAGAAAAATCTTGTCTCGGTGCCTGACGGCGAGCTTATCTCTCTTGGAAATATGATATATCTCTCGCCGAAAATCGAGTTGCCCGAGTATAATGTCGTATCTGCCGGGGTGTGCATCGGTGAATGTCAAAAAGGGAGAATTTTGCCGCATCATCAACTTTTTTCGGCATTTGGAGCTGATTTCAAGTTGAAGATAAGGCTTTCAAGCGACTCCGACGCGGCAAAACGCTATCTTCGCGGAGAGGAAATAGCGGTCGAAGGACTGCTTGATTCAGCCGTTGGGGAGCAGAGCGGCTGGGCGGCAGTCTTGATTGACGGATGCTCGGTAGGTGGCGCAAAGGTATCGGGCGGTGTTGCGAAAAATCACTACCCGAAGGGACTTAGGAATTAGTCAAAACAAACAAAATTGAATGAAAATTTTGTTAATTATGATAGCGCAAAATTCAAAAAAAGTTCTTGACAAATATGCGGGGAATTGCTATAATAAGATGTATAGTGGCAGATATGCTTAAAAACGGAAACTAAGATACGATAGGTTCACGATACAGTGGATCGGAAATACCTAAAGGCGTTTTTTTCTACGAAAAAAAACGCCTTGAGCGCATTAGCGCTCAAGGCGAATAAACAACAAATATAATGACATTCTTTCGACAAATGCGCTGACTTGCAGAGCGAGGCGGAAGGATGACGGTATACGGTCGGCGGCGCCTTGCCATCCGCATCCGGCGGCGAAAGGGTTGAGAAGAGCTTTCCCGAATCCTGCAATAAGATGAAATTTAATATGAAGGCTTTGGGATTGCCCCGGCTGTGCCGAGCCTTGCGCATAATGTCATAGTTCTCAAAAATGCAGTATTTCCTGCATAAGGGCGTTATATACGCCAATGCGTGTTCAGAGCCGAGAAAATGCCGCGCGGTGCTTTCTCCTCACATATCCGCAAAAATAGGTGAAAATGTCCTTTGTAAAAAGGACAAACACATAAAAACACACTAAGGAGAGAAGAAATGAAAATTCTAAAAATCTTCAAAAAACCTGTCTTCCTCATAACACTTGTTCTTCTTGCGGCGGTCCTTTCGATATCTGTCGTAGCGGCAGAAACCGGAGAGTGCGGCAAAGTAACAAGTTACGAAGTCGGAATGCAGGGAAGCGTTTATCTCAAACTGAATGTTAGCACGGGCGACATGGCTGTCGATGACTACTTTGAGGTCGTTGTTGAAGGCAAAGAAGCTGAACAATACCCCGTAGGTCAGATTACAGACAATAAGATCTTGGTCAAGCTGGCACCCACCGAGATGAACAAGACCGTTACCGTAACGCCTGTAATGGGTGGTACAAGCGGTACCGCGCAGACTTTCAGCGTTAAGAAATACGCAGATGCAGTGCTTGCACTTACAACTTCACCTTATACAGACTCCCACGACGCAATGAGAACCCTTCTCAACTGGGGTGCTAAATCCGAGGCGTTCTTTGGAGAAGGAACTTCATCAATTGATATCGGTGAGATATTCACAAAAAATACTGACCCCTCGACGGTGGTAACAGCTGCAAACATAACTAAACCCGACAAGGCGGATTTGTCCTCAAGCGGTGTTTTCGTAGACGGAACACACATGCTCAACCTTATTCTTAGCGAGGGTAATATTTCTCTGCGCTTTGACTTCGCGGCAAGCAGTAAGCTGGAAACAGCTAAAGTCACTATTACAAGAGGCGAAACAGTAATTGCACAAGATCAACCTGTCTCTTATA
Source organism: Eubacteriales bacterium (assembly GCA_051867975.1). Classification (GTDB taxonomy): domain Bacteria; phylum Bacillota; class Clostridia; order Oscillospirales; family CAG-272; genus SVTX01. Next base: position 29,935 of record JBJDZM010000092.1, read on the forward strand.
GCGGCGGAAATTACACCGTTAAAATAAACGGTATTACTACAAGCCTTTTTGACGATGTATACACCGTAACAGTCAGTGACGGAGGAGAAAACAGCATTACCGCACAGGCGAGCGTGCTTGAATACCTCAAAGCAATTGTCGGCGGTGAAGCGAACGTAGAAGACAAAGATGCTGAACGTATAGCAACCGCTCAGGCACTCTTCCAATTCTATCAGGCTACAACAAATACGTTTTCATCTGCTACATGTACTCACACGTATGAGAACTTCTTCTGGATCCACACGGGCGACGCAAGTTACAGCAAATGTTCGGCTTGCTTTGGTGACCTCAACATTAAAGTACCTGATTCCATTAATTACTACGCAGACCTCGGGACAATAACGGGCGAGGTTGGTCATAACGGTTTAGTAGTTAATAAATATCAGTACGATGATACCAATGATGTTTGGTACCACAATTTGACGGTTACAGGAAATACATCATTTTTGTATATCAGCCGTAACTTTACTAATGCTGATGCTGACCTTACAAGTGCGAGGTATATGATTGTTAAGTACCGCATGCCAGATAATTCGAATATCAATTTCTACTCGGTCAAAACAAGCGTCGACGGTGAAACAGACGTAAAAACTTATGACCTTGCCGAGATTTATTCAACGAGTAATGCGTGGCGTGTAGTTGTTCTTGATTTGGGAGACAAAATTAAGAGTGCAGACACTAAAATATCAATCACAGCTACAGTAACCAATTATGCAGACATTGCATACGTGGCATTGACAGATAATCTTTCTGAGGCTAAGGAATTAATAACCGATCAGCAAGTAATGGTCAGAAAATTTGTTGAAGGTCAAGCTGGTTTCTTGTACGTTGCAACAGTGGATAAAACTGAACTTGACTGCTCATCGGGACACGCTTTCACTGCTGCGCAAGAGAATGTTGATGACGGAACGAAGTACTCATATTCATGCTCACGTGCTTGGTGTGACTATAAATACGAGACAATAGTTCCTTCAAACGTTAACTACTTCGCAGACCTCCAGACAATGACAGAACTGGCAGGAAATAACAATTCAGTGTTTAGCAAATATATGTACGATGAAGACAATGATGTCTTGTTCAACCGTATTACTATTCCGGATGAAAATTCTAATTACCTTTATGTCACAGGCCAAGAATTCAAGAGTGCTGATCTTTCAAATGCAAGATATTTAATCATCAAGCACCGTATGGCAAGTGGTTGGATGCAGTTTGATCCAATCCAAACACAGAATAGTGCAGACAGTACAAAATCCGGACAATTTAAAACGGCTAACATCTATCCAACACCGTACAACGATTGGCTTGTAACTATTCTTGATTTACACGATATAATTAAGAGTGAAACCAACGATCAAATACTTATCTCATTACTTGTTAATCAAGGTGTAGACATTGCATACATTGCTGTGACAGATTCTGTTGAGGAGGCTAAGGGATTAATAACCGATGAGTTAGTATATCTCAGAGATCGCGATGCATCAAGTGGAGCATTAACGTACAAGACCCAAGGCACAATAGACCAAGTAATACAATATGTTAACACTCCAGTTACAGAAAATTAAAAAGGAGGTATACGAAAATGAAAAAAGAATATATGGCTCCTGAAATAACGGTCACTCCTGTTGATTATGATATCATTACAGGTAGTTTTGAGGATACACTCGCTTGGTGGGGACCGACGATTACAATGGAAGAAGAGTAATTTTCCTTAACGCAATATTAAAAAGAGGGGCTGCCTTAGGGCAGCCCCGATTTATCTTTTTTGCGTGAATTTTATTGGCTCTTTGTCAATAGTTGGGGTAAAAAAATCTAAGAGAAATAATTTGGCGAA
>JBJDZM010000093.1:0-1585 GCA_051867975.1 Eubacteriales bacterium
TCCCACGCACTGTCACAAAAGCCATCTGGTTTTTGCCATCCGTTGCAAATAAAAACCTGACCTTCCTCTAAATCACAGGCATGTTCAATAGGATTTTCATATTTTTCGATCAAATCGTCATACCGCGCCTTTCGCATCACGGTTATTTTTATCTTCTTCATCTCTTACGCTCCGAGCAAGCTCTGATCAAAAGCAAACAGAGCCTCGTTGATTTCAAAAATGTTGTAGTTGCCACGGCTTATAAAGTATTCGATGATAATATCGAACTTATTGCTGTGAGATAGTGCGAACCCTGCCTTGCGAAGCATATCCTCGGTTTCATCAAGTGACAGCTCCAAGGAAATCGCAAACGCAAGCGCGGTAGGTTTGCTTGGCTTGTAATTGATGTCGCTGCGGATTTTAGAAAACAGCTTGCGGTCAATATTCGCCTTTTTATAGCACTCGGCATCGGTCATCCCTTTTTCGTCGATCTTGCGGAGAAGCATCTGCGAAAAACTCTCGTCGATCTGCTTGAGCTTCGCATCCAAGTCATCATCGGCAAGCATCGCCTTGCAGTCGCAGATTTCAAATGAGTCGATGTCCGATTCCTTTCGCCTTGTGCATGGAGTCATTGGCGGCACTGCGTTTATACGATTACGCTCACGGCTGTAATCGGTATGCTCGTCCATATAATTGTCGTCAATGTATGCGGCAATATCCGAGAAAAGCTTCTCGCTGATCTGATACGCCGCCTTGTCAAATATGACGATATAGACCGTCATTTCGTTTTCAAGAAGAAAATCGCTGATAACGTCGATAGCAACCTTCAGAGCCTGGTCTTTTGGGTATCCGTACACACCCGACGAGATAAGCGGAAAAGCCACCGTTTCGCAGTTATATGCTTTCGCAAGAGCCAAAGATTCACGATAACAGGATTGAAGCAACGCCTTCTCGCCGTGTTTGCCGTCGTTATAGATCGGACCGACGGTATGTATTACATATTTCGCAGGCAGATTATATCCGCCTGTGATCTTCGCCTTGCCGGTCTTGCAACCGCCAAGCGTTCTGCACTCGGCAAGCAGTCCCGAGCCTGCAGCACGGTGAATCGCACCGTCAACACCTCCGCCGCCGAGCAGCGACTCATTGGCGGCATTGACAATGGCATCCACTTTCATTTTTGTAATATCGTTTCTTACTATTTCAAGCGGCATAGATGCCTCCTTTCATTTGGGTTGTGTTGTCTTTTTCTTTGTTGTTTTCGTCGCCTCAAAGCTCACGTTCACAAGGAACTGCACCACATTCTCGGGCACGTCGGGAAGAAGCACCGAGATCCAATGGAGCTTGTTCATGTGATAGGCAGGATAGACACCGTCAACTGCACCGAATGAGCCGAACATCTCGATCGGTAGTTTCAGATTGACAACTTCGATCACTTCGTCGCTGTCAAATCCGAACTTCCGCCGTGATACCCGCATCACAAGCGCATACCACTTGCGATTATCCGCGTGCCGTAGCACCGCCGTTTCAAAATCCTCGTCAAACGGATAGTCAGGCGATGTGCCGTATGTAGTGAGGCAGTAGGAAAGGAAAGATTGTTTTGTCATCG
>JBJDZM010000094.1:0-6306 GCA_051867975.1 Eubacteriales bacterium
TTCTCTCGGCAAATGCTATTTTAACTTAGTGAAACATTAAATTTAAAAGCTCTTGCTCGGCTGGGTTCAATCCTATTGGACGTTTGTCATCTCAGTAGGTTGAAATTTGCTCCGCAAATTTCAACGTCACCTCACCTTAGTTAGAACCACAAATATTGAAAGTTTTTGAAGGGGTTTGGGGGAAACTTTTTTCAAAAAGTTCCCCCAAAATTCTCAGCACAGGCTATCTCCCTCACTTCAAGCACTTGACCAGCACTGCCTTTTGAGCATGCAAGCGGTTTTCGGCCTCGTCGAAGATCTCACCGGCGTGTGCTTCGAGGACGTCGGCGGTTATCTCCTCGCCGCGGTGCGCGGGCAGGCAGTGAAGCACCATTGCGTCATGTGCGGCGACCGCCATGACATCTGAATTTATCTGGTAGCCTGAGAAGATTTTTTTGCGCGCCTCGGCTTCGCTCTCCTGTCCCATCGATGCCCAGACGTCGGTATAAAGCACGTCGGCATCCTTTGCGGCTTCAAGAACGGATGTCGTCCACGTGAAATCGCCGTTTTCGTGCGCCCACTTCATTATTTCACCGTCGGGGGTATAGCCCTCGGGGCAAGCGACCGCGACCTTCATGCCCATTTTGATACCGCCGACGATAAGCGAGTTCGCCATATTGTTTCCGTCGCCGATATAGACGAGCTTGAGTCCCTTCAATACACCCTTATGCTCGCGTATCGTCATTAGGTCGGCGAGGACCTGACAGGGGTGGCAGTAGTCGGTAAGTCCGTTGATTATCGGGATACTGCCCATAGTTGCAAGTGCCTCGACCTCGCTCTGCGCATATGTTCTTATCATGATTCCGTCAAGGTAGCGCGAGAGGACGCGTGCGGTGTCCTCGACAGGCTCACCGCGTCCTATCTGTAAGTCGCGCGACGAGAGGAAGAGAGCCGAGCCGCCGAGGTCGTACATTCCGACCTCAAACGATACGCGAGTGCGCGTCGAGGATTTTTGAAAAATCATTCCGAGCGTTTTGCCTTTTAAGAGGTGATGCTCGATGCCGTTTTTCTTCTCAAATTTGAGCTGGTCGGCTAAATTGAGGGTTTCGATTATCTCTTTTTCGCTCCAATCGGAGAGCTTGAGCAGGTGTTTCATTTTATATAACCTTTCCGCCGCGCAATACGGCATAAAAAATGTCTTTGGAGATTTTGTCGGATAAATTTATGCGAACTTCGCAATTGCTTCTTTAAGGATATTTATTGCGCTTTCAAGCAACTCCCTTTCAATATTGAGTGCGGGCAGCAGTCTAACCTTGCTTTTCGCTTTAATTACAAGCACTCCGCGCTCGCGGCACTCGGCAATTATCGCCGATGCGTCGCCCACGGTCTCGATTCCTATCATGAGTCCCATTCCCGTGACGCTCCTGACTCCCTTCGCGCCGCGGAGAGATGAGAAGATATATTCGCTCTTCTCTCTGACCTCTCGGAGCAGCTTTTCGTCAATTCTCGACAGAATATTGCACGCGCCGGCGCAGGCAATCGGGTTTCCGCCGAAGGTCGAGCCGTGCATGCCGGCTTTTAGCACGTCCTTGACTCTCTCGCCAAGCACGGTAGCTCCTATCGGAAGTCCGCCGCCGAGTCCCTTTGCCGTTGAGAATATATCGGGCTTGAGTCCGAAATTCATGTACGCGTAAAGCTCGCCCGTGCGTCCGTTGCCTGTCTGCACCTCGTCGCAGACTATCAGCAGGTCATTTTCCTTTGCGACCGCTTCGATTGTCTTAATGAATTCGGGTTCAAGCGGCTTCACGCCGCCCTCGCCCTGCACGCACTCAAACATAATGGCGCAGCATTTGTTTTCCAAAACGCATTTGCGCAACGACTCCGCGTCGTTCGCCTTGGCGTAAACAAAGCCTTCGGGCATCGGCAAAAAGTCCTTGTGGAAGACCTCTTGTCCCGTCGCGGCAAGCGTCGCAAGCGTGCGCCCGTGGAAGCTGTCTGTCAGGGTGACTATCGTCGTATATTCCGCGCCTTTGGTCATCTCGCCCCACTTGCGCGCGGCCTTGATTGCGCACTCGTTTGCCTCGGCACCCGAATTTGAGAAGAATACCCGGCTCATGCCCGTTTTCTCGCAGAGCATTTGCGCCAGACGCGCGCAAGGCTCGCTGTAATAGAGGTTTGACGTGTGCTGGATCTTTGAGAGCTGGTCGGTGACTGCCGCAATCCAGGACTCGTCCGCAATTCCGAATGTGTTAACTGCAATTCCCGTGCCGAGGTCGATGTATTTTTTACCGTCCTCGTCATATGCTACGCTTCCCTTTCCGCCGACGAGCGCGATAGGAAAGCGCGCGTAGGTGTTTGCGATATATTTGTTATCAATTTCTTTTATCATTTTTATCATCTTATGTGAGCTCCTCCGACAAACATTGTTCCGATACCTGCGTCGGTGAGCGTTTCGATAAGTATAGAGTGGGGGATACGTCCGTCAATAATAAATACCTTGCGGACTCCGCGCCTTATCGCTTCGATACAGCAATTGACCTTCGGAATCATGCCGCCACTGATGACTCCCTCGCGCATAAGCTGGGGAGCATCGCTGACATATATCTTGCTGATAAGTGTCGAGGGGTCATTTTTGTCGCGCAAAATTCCCTCAATGTCGGTCATGGAAATTAAGCTCTCCGCACCGAGCGCGCCTGCAATTCTTGCCGCCGCGGTGTCGGCGTTTATGTTGTATGTGTTGCCCTCATTGTCATATCCGACCGTTGAAATTACGGGGATATAGCCCTTGTCAAGGCAGTCGACGATTGGGGTAACGTCGACGTTCGTTATCTCACCGACAAATCCGTGGACGTCGTCGAGCTTATCCGACTTTATCATGTGTCCGTCGATGCCCGAGAGTCCGATTGCTTTTGCTCCCTTGTTTTCAAGGAGATTGACGAGGTTTTTGTTGATCTTGCCTGCCAAGACCATCTGGACGATGTCAACGGTCTCCTTGTCGGTGACGCGCAAGCCGTCAACGAACTCGCTCTTTTTGCCTATCTTGCCGAGCATTTCGGTTATTTCGGGACCGCCGCCGTGGACGAGGACGACCTTGACTCCGACGAGCGAGAGGAGGACCAGATCGCCCATGACGGCTTCTTTGAGGTCGTCGTTTATCATGGCGTTGCCGCCGTATTTGACGACGAGTATCTTGTTGTTGTACTTTTTGATGTAGGGGAGGGCTTCGGTGAGGACCGAGGCACGCTCGGCGTGTGTAATTATCATGGTGTGTCCTTTCGCTTTTCTTGGAGAAAAGGGTGTAAAAGATTATTTTATTGTTACTTTCTCGGGCAGCGGAGAAAGTAACCAAAGAACGCCGCTCAAGTGGGAGAGGTGCTTCAAAATTCGGCGGATGGGATTGACAACTGTAATTCGACAATTATGCCGAATTTTTTGCAATCCCTTGAAAATAAAACTCGGACTCCTCGCTTGCGAGGAGATGGTTGCGGCAAATATACTCCATTTTAAAATGGACTATACGCCGCATATCTCCCCCTTAAGGAACCCCCTCTCCTGCGCTCCTGCGGAGCGCGTTCGGTGAGGTTCTTCTTGTGGCGATTGTTATTTAAATAGGTGATATTGATTTAAGTGGTAGCGCACGGGATGCGGAAAACAAAGGCTCCGCGTTTGCCGTTTCATGCTACTTTCTACGGCGTGGCTCGTGCCATTCGATTTTGAACGTGACTTGGACTCCTCGCTTGCGAGGAGCGGTTTGCATCAAATTGACTTTGATTTAGTTCAACTTCACGATGCATATGCTCTCGCTCTTAAGACGCCCGCGGATATCTTTTGCTTTGGAAGGAAAATCGATAAATCTCCTTCCTCAGTGAGGGTTCGTGCAGTGGCTCGAACTCTTAAACGCCCGCGGATATCTTTTGCTTTGAAAATTGGATATATAAAGTCCAAATTTTCGGCATGAGTTTATTGCTTTTCGGCGAGAGCAAGCCCTCGCCCTACGGCTGGACGTGACGCTCTCTTACCGATTTTTTGTCTTTTTTAAGAGGTGTGTTACTTCGTGCATGTAGGGCGGGGGCTTGTCTCCCGCCGTTCCCTGCAAATGTATTCCCCGAGATGATGTCATTTCAAATCCTTCGTTCGCGGTGGGAGAAGGACTCCCATCCTACGGTAGGTGGTAGCGCAAACCCCTATCAAATAATGATTGTTTTGAATTGTTTGTCGCGGCGAGAGCAAGCCCTCGCCCTACGGCTGGACGGTGACGACAAATTTTCAAAATGACGATTCCTTCTGCAAATGTTATATTAACTTAGAGAAACATTAAATGCTCTCGCGTGGCTGGGTTCAATCCTATTGGACGTTTGCTATCTAAGTAGGCTGAAATTGATATTTGACTCGGACTCCCTGCTTGCAGGGAGCGGTTTGCATCAAATTGATTTTGATTAAGTTCAACCTCATGATGCATATGCTCTCACTTGGAAATCGCACGCGGATATCTTTTGCTTAGGAAAAATGAAAATGAAACGCATTTCTCGGAAAGTGATATTTCAACTTAGAAAGGCTTAGATTTAAATATTACTTTCTCGGCTGGGTTCAATACTGTTCCAACACGGAATATCTCAGTAGGTTGAAATTTGCAGGGCAAATTTCAACGTCACTCCACCTTAGTTAGAACCCAATGCGAAAAAAGTTCTTTGCTACTTTCTTTCAAGAAAGTAGCGCGTCTCCCTCGCGTCTCCTCCGCGTCTCCCTTTCTCAGCACCGGCTAACTTCCTTACGTCCTGTAATCGCCGTTGATCTTAACGTAATCGTAGGTCAAATCGCAGCCCCAAGCGGTGGCGGAGCCTGAGCCTTGTCCGACAGAGACGATGATATCGATTTCAGGTTCAAGGAGAATGGTTTTAGCGAGTTCTTCGGAGAAAGGCACGCCTGCGCCGTTTTCGCAGACGGTAATCGAGCCTTTGGCGGACTTGAAGGTCACGTCAACGCGATTGACGTCGATGTCCGCGCCGCTGTAACCTATGGCGCAGAGCGCACGTCCCCAATTCGCATCGGCTCCGAACATAGCCGCCTTGAAGAGCGACGAGCAAACAATGCTCTTTGCGCAGATTGCGGCGGTCTCTCGGTCCTTCGCGCCCGAAACGGTACATTCAAGGAGCTTAGTCGCTCCCTCGCCGTCGGCGGCGATAGCACGGCAGAGATAGGACGTCACCGTATGTAGTGCGGTGCAAAATTCGGTGTAACCGTCGCCCTCGGACGTGATTTTTTCGTTGCCGGCAAGTCCGTTTGCGAGGATTGCGACGGTGTCATTCGTCGAGGTGTCGCCGTCCACGCTTATCATGTTGAACGAGGTCACAACGTCACAGGAGAGCGCACGGCGCAGCATCTCGGGCGAGACCGCGCAGTCGGTCGTGACGAAAACGAGCATCGTCGCCATGTTCGGATGTATCATTCCGCTGCCCTTGGCAATTCCGCCCATACGGCAGACCTTGCCGCCGACTGTGAACTCGACCGCTATCTCCTTCTTCTTCGTGTCGGTGGTCATTATCGCCTCGGCGGCGAGATCGCTGTGGTCGCCGAGTCCCTCTATAAGCTCGGGGATTCCCTCTTTTATCGGCGTGATGTCAAGCGGCTGACCGATAACGCCCGTCGAGCCTATGACAACGTCGGTGGGAGCAATCGAGAGCGCCTCGGCAATCGCCGCGCAGGTCTCTTCCGCCACCTCAATGCCGTTTGCGTTGCAGGTGTTTGCGTTTCCGCTGTTGCAGATGACCGCGCGTGCGTGTCCGTCCGCAATGTTCGCCTTCGTGACCGTCAGCGGCGCACCCTTGACGAGATTTTTCGTGTAGACCGCCGCCGCGGAACACTCAACCTCGCTGAAGATCAGCGCTAAGTCGCGCTTTAACTTGTTCTTGCGGATTCCGCAGTGTATTCCGTTTGCCTTAAAGCCTTTTGCGGCACATACGCCGCCTTGAATTTCTTTTATCATTTTTTATATTCCTTTATGTTGAGAATACGAGGGGCGCGAGGACGCGTTGGGGAACTTTTTGAGAAAAAGACATGCACCGCGATGCTGAACTTACTCAAAGTCAATTTGGTGCAAACCGCTCCCTGCAAGCAGGGAGTCCGAGTCACGTTTTAGATCGAATGTATCCCCAAACCCCTCAAAAACTTTCAATATTTTGGGTTCTAACTGCCGTGAGGTGACGCTGATTTTCGCTTGCGAAAATCAGCCTGCTATCCGTTTCCGTGTTGGAACAGTATTGAACCCAGCCGAACAAGAGCTTTTAAATTTAATGTTTCACTAAGTTAAAATAGCATTTGCCGAGAGAA
>JBJDZM010000095.1:0-1523 GCA_051867975.1 Eubacteriales bacterium
TCTATTCGCTTATCGCCAAGGAGTTTGCCGCTGACGAGATTAAGACGCTCGCGCTGCTTCACTTCAGCGGCTGTAAGGTTATCGCTCGCCACGGTAAGAACTCTTTCCTGCTAAAGCACGGAAAGGATGTGTTTCAAACTTCAGGGCAGCAACTCGCCGAAGTGATACCCTCACTCGGCTGGCTCGATGCGATACCGGCATCGCCTGTCCGCCTAAGAAAACTCCGCAACCACGCAAGCGTGGACGCTGAGTTTCAAGGCGTACCGTTTGAAACGTATATCGTGGTGGAAAACCTCTATCAAGGTTTCCTAACCACTCAACGTGACGAGCTTCTCGATGAACTCGCACACGTTCTTTATCCCGGTTGTTCGGCGACCCTCACTCCCGAAGAACGTATCAGCATCTTTTATTGGGTGGCTTCGCTCAAAGATATGTTTGCCCGACGTTTTTCGGACTTCTTTCAGCCGGCTACCGCAAACGCTGAAAACCTGCTCGGCAGTTCACCGAACATCGGCAAACAACTCCAGGAGTCGATGGACGCTCAAATCCGTGCCCTCACCAAAGGCGATATAACAAAGGAACGCGAAATTCTTTCGCTCGACACTTGGCGTGCTTTAACGGAGTTAAACGCACAAGCCAAGGAGTATAAACAGATAAACGCTCAAATCAATGCTAAAAAGTGACTGGAACGCAACCCAATTCTTTGAGGAATTGGTTGCGAAGAACAAACTTGCGGTTGCCGAAGGTTTTACCTTCTGCAAAGTTTCAGGGCTTGAAGGCTTCGAGGAAGCACTTCACGCCATGCAACAGGCTACCGCCTTTTGCTGCGTCAGCGACATTGCCGACGGCTATACGGAACTCAACAACACGCCTCGCACTCGTCGCATCAAAACGGTGTTTCTCGCGATGCGTCACGCCATCGACGATATGGACGCTCGCAACGAGTGCATGGAAATAATGCGTGAGCTGTTCCGACAATTTATGTCGGTGCTCACCCTCGAACGTGTCAAGTTGGAGCAGAACTGCATCTACCTTGACCCGAGAATATCGTTCAACGAGATTGACCGATATTTCTTCTCCGGCTGCGCCTGTGCATATTTCCAAGTGGCGGTTGATGTGTTCACTGACCTTAGATATAACGCCGATGAGTGGGGATAAACAACTTGAAGAACGCCGTAAGTATGTTACGGCTTTCAATTCGACGATGATAAAGATTTGGCGAGAGCAAATAAATTTGCTGGGCGTGATTGACACGGGAGCGTTGTACCGCTCAACTGTAGCGGTGCGTATGACTGCCGACGGCAAGTTTACGCAAATCACGCTCGCCCAATCTTTCAACACATACGGTATTTTCGTGGACTACGGCACAGGCTCGAATACGCCTCGCGGCAATTCGGGCGACCTGGGCGACGGTTTCGTCAACCGCCGCAAACGCCGTAGATGGTTCTCACGAAAATACTTCGCCTCAGTGATGAACATTCAGGAATTTTATGCCGATAACCTCGGCAAGCAATTCTGCAACG
>JBJDZM010000096.1:0-1523 GCA_051867975.1 Eubacteriales bacterium
TCAGACCGCTGACAAAGTCCGTCAGCGGTCAATTTTTATTGCAAAGAAGGGGAAAAAGTGGTATAATAAAAGGGAAAAAGAGACAAAGCAAAGGAGAGACAGCAGATGATAGTAGAAGGAAGAAACAGACAGACAAAAATGGAGTTCGTGATCATAGAGGATCTGGTGCCGAAAGACCATCTGCTGAGGAAAATAGACGAATACATAGATTTCAGCTTCATCAATGAGATATGCCGACCGTATTACAGCGCGGACAACGGAAGACCTGCAATAGAACCGGAGATAATGTTCAAGATGCTGTTTATCGGATACCTGTACGGGATAAGAAGCGAAAGAAGACTGGTAGAAGAAGTAAAAGTAAACATAGCGTACCGTTGGTTTCTGGGATACGGACTTGAGGATAAGATTCCCGATGCAAGCGTAATATGGCAGAACCGCCTTCGCCGCTTCAACGGAACAGATGTGCCGAGACAGATATTCAACGAAATACTAAAGCAGGCAATAGAAAAGGGACTTGTAGGCGGAAAGATACTGTACAGCGACAGCACCCACCTAAAAGCAAACGCCAACAAGAACAAGTTTATCGAGAAGACGGTGACGGTGGAAAGCCAGTCATATATCGAGGACTTGAACCGTGCAATCAACGAGGACAGAATAGCCCACGGAAAAAAGCCGCTTGAATTTGATGAAACAAGGAAAGAAACAGACGCCGAAGACGATGAAAACTACTTCGACGACGACCGCAAAGGGGGAACACCGTCATCCGGAGAGAAGCAAACCAAAACAGTAAAATCGAGCACAACCGACCCCGAGAGCGGGTATATGCACCGGGACGGAAAGCCCAAGGGATTTTTCTATCTTGACCACAGAACAGTAGACGAGAAATGTAACATAATTACAGACACATACGTAACACCCGGAAATGTAAACGACGTAAAACCGTATATAGAGAGACTGAAATATCAGATAGAAACATTCGGCTTTGAGGTAAAGACTGTAGGACTTGATGCGGGATACAACACATCGGCAATATGCAAGGAGATATACGAGCTTGGCATAAACGCCGCCATGGGAAAAAGGAGAGGATGCCAACAGAAAGGCAAATTCGGAAAATACAAGTTCGCATACATTCCCGAGTGGGACATATACATCTGCCCTGAGAGGAACTATCTTGAGTACGTTACGACAGACAGAAACGGCTACAGAGAGTACAAGTGCAAAAATGACAGATGTAAAAATTGTCCGAGACGGGAGGAATGCCTTAGTGAAAAGCAGAAAACAAAAAGTCTTCGCCGACACGTGTGGGAAGACTTCAAGGATATGGCGTATGAGTATACGCACACGGACTTTGGGCGCGCCGTGTACAAGAGAAGAAAAGAAACTATCGAGCGAAGCTTTGCAGATTCAAAAGAGCTGCACGGTCTTCGCTATTGCCGCTTGCGCGGACTCGCGAAAGCCGCTGAGCAGTGCCTGCTCACCGCTGCCGCGCAAAACATGAAGCGGATTGCCACCATCCTCCATAG
>JBJDZM010000097.1:0-6206 GCA_051867975.1 Eubacteriales bacterium
TCGTGGATCGGCTAAAAACTTCACGGCGAGAAACCTAATTGTTTTCGCCACGGCGATGTCTCGGTTACAGATTTCGCCGCGGCGGTGTCTCAGAAAAGTTTTCGCCCGCCTTTTCCAAAAGGCGGCGCAGGGTTGTTAGGGGCGCGTAGCCCCTGACATCGCATCCCCTTTGCGGCGTTTCTTTTTGCTAAGCTTTTTCTTTGCGCCTGTGGCATCAAAGAAAAAGCGGGCTATCGTCTTGGAAAAGCGGTATTTAGGAGAGAAAACCCCACCGCAAACCGCTCCTTGACAGGGGCATATCACTAAAGAAAGGTAAATGGTACAATATAAATGGCACAGGTAAAAATTACCGAAACAGTATTGCGTGACTCCCACCAGTCGCTCATTGCCACAAGAATGACGACCGAAGAGATGCTTCCCATCCTCTCCGAAATGGACAAGATAGGATACCACTCGCTTGAGGCTTGGGGCGGTGCTACGTTTGACGCGTGCATGCGCTTCCTCAACGAGGACCCTTGGGAGAGACTGCGCAAGATCCGCGCAGAGGTCAAAAACACGAAGCTCCAGATGCTCTTCCGCGGACAGAATATCCTCGGCTACCGTCACTATTCCGACGACGTAGTTGAGTATTTCGTTCAGAAATCTATCGCAAACGGTATTGACATAATCAGAATTTTCGACGCGCTCAATGACCCCCGTAACCTCACCACGGCGATAAACGCCACGAAGAGAGAGGGCGGTCACGTTCAGGCGGCGTTCAGCTACACCACAGGTCCCGTCTACACCATGGACTACTACTCCGAGTACGCAAAGAGACTTGAAGATATGGGCGCGGACTCGATCTGCATCAAGGACATGGCAGGACTACTCAAGCCCTACGACGCTTACGAGCTTGTCAAGACGCTCAAGGAGAGCGTAAAGGTTCCGATCCAGCTTCACACGCACTACACCGCCGGTCTTGCGTCGATGACGCTACTCAAGGCAATCGAGGCAGGCGTTGACGTGGTCGACACCGCGATATCTCCCATGGCTATGGGTACGTCCCAGCCCCCCACGGAGACTCTGGTCGCAACGCTTCAGGGCACCGAGTACGACACGGGCATCAGCCTTGACGCGCTTGACAAGATCACAAAATACTTCACTCCCTTGCGCGAAAAGTACCTCGCAGAAGGACTTTTAAACCCGAAGGCACTTAAGGTCGACGTCAACGCGCTTATCTATCAGGTGCCGGGCGGTATGCTCTCTAACCTCATGTCCCAGCTTAAGCAGGCGGGCAAGGAGGATAAGCTCACCGAGGTGCTTGAGGAGGTCCCGAGAGTCAGAGCCGACGTCGGCTACCCCCCTCTCGTAACGCCTTCCTCGCAGATAGTCGGTACACAGGCGGTCTTCAACGTCCTCACAGGCGAGAGATATAAGACAGTTACCAAGGAATTCAAGGGCGTCGTTCGCGGTGAGTACGGTAAGACTCCCGTCCCGATCGACCCCGAGTTCAGAAAGAAGATTCTCGGCGATGTCGCTCCCATCGACTACCGCCCCGCGGATGACCTCAAGCCCGAGCTTGACGAGCTCCGCGCGAAAATACCCGCAGGCTACCTTGAGCAGGACGAGGACGTTCTATCCTACGCCCTCTTCGAGCAGGTCGCCCTCAAATTCTTCGAATACAGAAAGAACCAAAAATACGGCGTCGATAAAAACGCCGCTGATGGGGTTCATACGGTTTAAGAGATGAGGATTGCAGGGGGAGATATACAGCGTGAAGTCGAACTTCGGCTGAGTCAATTGGCTGTAAACAGCTCTCGCAAAGCGAGAGTCCGGGTTGTCACCCTCCCCCCCTGCACCCCTCACCCTTCAAAAACCTTCAATAAAAGGGATGGATTAAGTCGATAGTTTTTTGGAGAAAGGAAGGCGGCGCGCTCTCACCCTTCAAAAACCTTCAATAAAAAGGGACGGATTAAGTCGATAGTTTTTTGGAGAAAGGAAGGCGGCGCGACCTGCTGTTTTGTTGCTTATTTTTAACAATCGTCTTAAAGCAACTCCATTTCATTGAAGAAATAGCACTTTACGACCGTAGGGCGGGGGCTTGTCTCCCGCCGTTTTCGGCAAATGTCTTTTCCGAAATATTGTCATTTTGAATCGTTCGTTTGCGGCGGGAGACAAGCCCCCGCCCTACGGCTTGCCGTGGCGCAAATCTATCAAATGTGATTGGTTTTGATTTGTTTGTCGCGGCGGGAGACAAGCCCTCGCCCTACGGTTTTGAGGTTACGCACCTTCACCGTTTTGGGGTTATTCGAAATCGGGCGAACGGTTTGAATTTATCGTCATCTTGTGCGGATTTCGTCACACACAGCCGTAGGGCGGGGGCTTGTCTCCCGCCGTTTTCGGCAAATGTAATTTTCAGAATTCGCTCGAACGGTTTGAATTTATCGTCATCTTGTGCGGATTTCGTCACACACAGCCGTAGGGCGGGGGCTTGTCTCCCGCCGCATTTATTTTAACAAAAAGACATAGTCAGGAATTTCCTTCTTTCAAAATTCGGATATTTCCGCTTTCTCTATTGACACGTGTTGACAATTAAGTTATAATTAAAAAAATTGCAATTATCAATTTCTTTCATAAAAAGAGGTAAAAAATGTCAAGAATCGTAATGAACATGGACTTTTCATGGAAATTCCACAGGGGAGATATCATAAACAATGTGAAGTCGTCGCACTCTATCGACTACGCTGCGGCGAAGGCGGGTAACGCGACGGGAGCCGCAGGCAAGGTCTTCTTTGACGGGGACTTTCGCGAGGTCGACCTTCCTCACGACTACTACGCCGAGAGCGAGATCTTGCCCGAAAACAGGCACTCGCACGGTTACAGGAGCGAGGACAACGCCTGGTACCGCAAGTCGTTTTTGCTTGACGAATCGCTCTCGGGCAAGGAGCTTTTGCTCGTGTTTGAGGGTACTGCGGTCAACGCCGAGTTCTACTTCAACGGCTCGCTTATGGCGCGCTCCTTCAGCGCGTACACCGAGACGGTGTTCGACATCACCGACCGCGCCTACTTCGGCAAAAAGCCGAACACGCTGGCGGTCTACATCAACGGCAAGGTCACCGAGGGCTGGTGGTACGAGGGCGCGGGCATTTACCGCCACGTAAAGCTTTACGTAAAGGACAAGCTGCACATCGCGCACAACGGAATTTTCGGCAAGCCCGTACTCAAAGAGGGTACGAAAAATTCGTGGTGTCTGCATGTTGAAACGATGCTTGAAAACAGCAACTATGTATGCAGGACTGCGGCTGTGCGCGCGACGATCCTCGACGGAGAGACTGTTATCGCGCAGAACACGTCAAAGGCGGTGAAAATCGATTACGCCTCTAAGCTGGCGGTAAATCAGATTTTGTCGGTCAGCCGTCCCGTGCGCTGGGATATCGACAACCCGAAGCTCTACACCCTCAAGTGCGAGGTCATTGACGAGAGCGGTGCCGCAGTCGACGAAGCAAGCGAGCGCATCGGCTTCAGGACGATAAGAATCGACGCGGATAAGGGTTTTTTCCTCAACGAAAAGCCTTTGAAGATAAAGGGAACCTGCAACCATCAGGACCACGCGGGCGTGGGCGTTGCTCTGCCCGATTCGGTGCAGTATTACCGCATAAAACGGCTCAAGGAGATGGGTACGAACGCCTATCGTTGCTCGCACAACCTGCCTACCAAGGAGATTCTTGACGCGTGCGACGAGCTTGGTATGATAGTCATGGACGAGAACCGCCGCTTTGAGTCACGAGACGAGGTGCTTGAATACCTTGACATAATGGTGCGCCGCGACCGCAACCATCCGTCGGTCGTTTTCTGGTCGCTATTTAACGAAGAACCCTTGCAGAACACCGAGGAAGGCGCGAAGATATACCGCAGGATGAGAAGCGTCGTGTCGCATCTCGACGACTCGCGCATAATCACGGGTGCGATAAACGGCTCGATGGAGGGCGCGGGGCTTGAAATGGACGTTACGGGTATCAACTATTCGATCCATGAAGGCGGAAAGAGCGAGATTGACGGCTTCCATGCGAAATATCCGAATCAGCCGATAATCGGCTCCGAGAACAACAGTGCCGTCACGACCAGAGGCTGCTACAAGAGCGACAGAGAGGGCGCGCAGGTGCTTTCAAACTACGACGAGGAGACCGTTCCGTGGGGCGCGACCGTGCGCGACGATTGGAAATTTGCCATGGAGCGTGAGTGGTACGCGGGCATCTTCATCTGGACGGGCTTCGACTACCGCGGCGAGCCGACTCCTTTTGAGTGGCCGTCGGTGTCCTCGCAGTTCGGAATCATGGACACATGCGGGTTTGCGAAGGACTCGTTCTACTACAACAAGGCGTGCTTTGAGCAAAAACCGATGATACATCTGCTCCCTCATTGGAACTTTAAGAAGGGCGACATCGTGCGTGTTGCCGCGCCGACAAACTGCGACGAGGCGGAGCTGTTTCTGAACGGAAGATCGCTCGGAAGAAAGAGCGGTGACTGCATAAACACGCCCGAGTGGCAGGTCGAATACGCCCCCGGCAGAATACTCGTCAAGGGATACAGGGGCGGCAGGTGCGTTGCTAAGGCGGAGCGCAGGACTGCGGGAAAGCCTTACGCTATAAAGATCATGTCCGAAATGACTTCGATAAAGAATGACGGTGCTGACACGGCGGTAATTAACTTTGCGGTCGTTGACAAGAAGGGAGTTGTCGTGCCGTATGCCGACAATCTCATAAAATTTACCGTTGTCGGCGGCGGACATTTGCGCGGTGTTGGAAACGGAGACCCCAACTCGCACGAGTCGGATATTCTGCCCGAGAGACGCGCCTATTGCGGACTCTGTCAGGCGCTCATCACCTCGAATATCGGTGCCGAGAGCATAAAGATAGTCGCCGAGAGCGAGGGACTTCTCTCTGCCGAATTTGAGCTTGATGTCAAGGCGGTGAAGGCGCCTGTCTGCCCCGAGGTCGCAATGAACACTATACTTGACAGGTTTACGATGTCGAAGGTCTACGACGAGAAGCCCGAGCCGCTTATGCACATTGCCGACGACGACCAGAACTCCTTTACGCCCGTCACCTTCGTCAGCGGAGCGGTTCAGGAGGACTTCAACGACGGCTGGCGCATCTATCGCGTGAAGACCGAGGCGGCAATGGACGGAAACTACGCTCTCAAGATCGTCTGGGGTGTGTGGAACTATGCCGAGATCTACGTCAACGGCAATTGCATCAACCGCGCCGAAAAGAATTCGGGACCATTTGTTACCGCGCCCTTTGCCCTCAAAAAAGGCGAAAACGCCGATATCAGATTCCTGCTCTATGCCGAGGACAGAAAAAAAGACTTCGGCGCAGGCTTTGCCGATTATATCGCGATTGAGAAAGTTTAAAAGTTAGCCGGTGCTTTGGATTTGGGGAGAAACTTTTTGGGAAAAAATATGCATCGTGAGGATATGCGGCGTGAAATCAATTTGAGCCTGAATAATATCTTGCCGCAAACGCTGAACGCAAGCGTTCAGTCCGAGTTGGTGCAAACCGCTCCCTGCAAGCAGGGAGTCCGAGTTTTTTTGAAACCAGCCACGCAGGAGTATTTGCATTTGAAGTCTCTCTAAGTTAATGATAGATTTGCGCCACGGCGAACCGTAGGGCGGGGGCTTGCTCCCGCCGCAAACGAAGGAATTAAAATGATAATATTTCGGAAGAATCATTTGTCGAAAACGGCGGGAGCAAGCCCCCGCCCTACGGCTACGGGTAAATGCTAAATTCAACTTAGAAAAACTTTGATTTCTATTGCTCTATCTCGGCTGGATTCAACACTGTTCCAACACGGAATATCTCAGTAGGTTGAAATTGAAATGTGACTCGGACTCCCTGCTTGCAGGGAGCGGTTTGCACCAACTCGGACTGAACGCTTGCGTTCAGCGTTTGCGGCAATAAATCAAACAAACTCAAATCGAATTCACGCCGCATATCTTCACGGTGCATATAGCGTCCACCTCACGGCAGTTAGAACCCCAAATATTAAAAGTTTTTGGGAAGGGTTATAGGGAAAGCCCTTTTTTTCAAAAAGGGTCAGATTGATGACAAAGTTCATATTCAACAGAATAAAGCATACTGATAACCGGTAGTCCGCTTTTTCTTTGGCAGCGCAGGCGCAAAGAAAAAGCTTGGCAAAAAGAAGACGCCGTAAGGATATTTCGCCGT
>JBJDZM010000098.1:0-6188 GCA_051867975.1 Eubacteriales bacterium
GCAGGACACAGAGCAATTGACGACGCGCGAGGTGTCGAGTCTGATTTGTACGATGCCGTAAGCGAAATAGTACGAGCGCATGAATTCACCGAATTTTACGTCGGGGACAACGGAGATTTTGACATTCTCGCGACCTCGGTCATACGCCGCGTGCGCAAGGCGCAGGGAGAAGAGCGGTGCGCACTCTGTTTGGTTCTGCCTTACGCGAGGGCGAATTTGGATTTGATAGAGCGTCAATTTGACAGTATTATCATACCGCCTCGGTTGCACGGCGCACATCCTAAGGCGGCGATAGGTGAGAGAAACCGATGGATGGTCGAGAATTGTGATTTGATTATTTGCTACGTCAACAAAAAGGGCGGTGCAGAGAGGACGATGAGATACGCGGAAAAAAGCGGCAAAATTGAAGTTATGAATTTGGCAAAGCTATAATTTTCCTTTTGCCATAAGGCATTTACGCATGAAAGAATTTCTCCCTTTTAGGGTTTACAAAATAGAACAAATGTGCTATAATATATTTGCAAGGGGCGAGAAACTCGCCTCAAGGAGCAAAATGAAACCCGCTTTTGCCGAAAAACACAAGATTTTTAAAAGGAGAGAAAATAATGAGAGGAAAAGAAAAAGGATTTTTACTGTTTTACGATTGGTTCAAGTACATAGAAAAAATGTCGCACAAGGACGCGCACATGCTGATAAACGCGCTTGTAAGATACCAGACAGACGGAGCTGAGCCGCCCGAATTTTCCGATAAAATAAAGGATATTGCAGGGATGATGTTCGACCAGCTTCGCCGCAGAATGGAGGCGAGCGAGCATGGGAAAAAGGGCAGAGCGATACAGCTTGAGCGCATGGAAGCCGAGTCTGAGAGGTCAGGCACCCCCGCGGCAACCCCCGCGACACAAGACAAAGACATAGACAAAGACGAATACACAGACAGAGACGAAGACATAGACCTATACAGAGACAGAGACCAAAACAAGACCTTCACTCTCAAAGAGAGTGAGACAAGACCGCGCGAGCGCGCCTCTTGCGAGAAGGTCTCTTGCGGAGATGCCGCATGCGCGGCAAACTCTCTCTCGGAAAAAGAGGAGGAAGATGAGGGTGATCGGAGATACGCCTACGGCACGCATAAGAACGTCTATCTGACCGAAGGGGAATACGGGCTGATAAAGCGGACGATACCCGATGCCGAAGGCTACATAAACGGCTTTTCGGAAAAGCTGTACTCAAAGGGCTACCAATACCGCGACCATTACGCCGCGATAATGTCCTGGTGGCAGAGCGACAAGGACCTTCCGCCCCGTCCCGCAAGGCAGAACGCCTATTCCGCGCCCGAGACGAATTCGGGCTATGAGTGCACGTTCTCGGATTCCTTCTTCGAAGCGGCGGTGCGGCGTGCGCTCGGAGATGCATAAATTGTGCATAAAACGCCCGTCTTATTCATTTTTATGCACTATGCTGAAAAACGGAATAAATCCCTTTAAAACATTGTAAATATCGGTATTGACAATTCCTTCCTAAGGGTATATAATATATGCACAATCAGTGATGGCGGATACAAAAGCAGGCTGGTTATGCATATAAAATGAATAAAAACACAATTTCCATGGAGGGAAAACAAATGGATAAGAAGAACATAAAAAAAGTCGTACTCGCTTACTCGGGCGGTCTTGACACCTCGATAATCATCCCGTGGCTCAAGGAAAACTACAACAACTGCGAGGTCATTGCGGTTTCGGGCAACGTAGGTCAGGCTGACGAGCTTGAGGGACTTGAAGAGAAGGCACTTAAGACGGGCGCGTCGAAGCTCTATATTCTCGACCTTACCGACGAATACGTTGACGAATACATAATCCCCTGCATGAAGGCGGGCGCTGTATACGAAGAATATCTGCTCGGAACCAGCCACGCACGTCCCTGCATCGCAAAGGGACTTGCCGAAATTGCAATCAAAGAGGGTGCGGATGCCATCTGCCACGGTTGCACGGGCAAGGGCAACGACCAGGTGCGTTTTGAGCTGACGCTCAAGCATTTCTGCCCCGACATGCCGATAATCGCTCCTTGGCGTGAGTGGGACATCAAGTCGCGTGACGAGGAGATCGACTACGCTGAGGCACACAATGTTCCGCTTAAGATAAACCGTGAGACCAACTACTCAAAGGACAAGAATCTCTGGCACCTGTCTCACGAGGGACTCGACCTTGAGGACACGGGCAACGAGCCTATGTACGACAAGCCGGGATTCCTTGAAATGGGCGTTTCTCCCATCAAGGCACCCGATGCTCCGACCTACGTTGAGCTTGAATTCGACAAGGGTGTGCCGGTCGCGATCAACGGTGAGAAGAAGTCGGCGAAGAACATCATTCTCGACCTCAACAAGCTGGGCGGTGAGAACGGCATCGGACTGCTCGACATCGTTGAAAACCGTCTTGTCGGCATGAAATGCCGCGGTGTTTACGAGACTCCCGGCGGAACCATTCTCTACAAGGCGCACAGCGTGCTTGAGAGCATCTGCCTTGACAAGATGACTCTGCACGAAAAGCAGAAGCTCGCCATTACCTACGCCGAGCTCGTTTACAACGGTCAGTGGTTCACGCCCCTGCGCGAGGCTCTCGCAGCTTTCGTCGACAAGACACAGGAAAAGGTCACCGGAAAGGTCCGCCTCAAGCTCTACAAGGGCAATATGATAAACGCCGGCGTCTGGTCCGAAAATTCCCTCTACTCCGAGGAGATCGCCACCTTCGGCGAGTCCGACTACAACCAGAAGGACTCCGCCGGATTCATCAACCTCTACGGTCTGCCGATTAAGGTTCAGGCTATGGTTGATGCTAAAAACAAGAAGTAATAGTTAGTTTGTGCTGAGGATATTGGGGAAACCCTTTTGGAAAAAGGGTTCTCCCCAAACCCCTTCCTAAAACTTTTAATATTTGGGGTTCTAACTGCCGTGGAGTGACGTTGAAATTTGCGGAGCAAATTTCAACCTACTGAGATGTTCCGTGTTGCAACAGTATTGAACCCAGCGAAAAAGTGCAACTTAATTCAAAGCCTCTTTAAGTTGAAGAGACTTCTGCTTGATAATTGGATTACATCTGTAACCGTAGGGCTCTGTCTTGCTCCCGCCGAAAAACCAAAAACTCATGCCGAAAAGGCGGGCTTTATTTATCCGATACCAAGGCAGAAGATTTTCGCGGACGATTTCCAAGCGGGAGCCATCATTTGAGATAAAGAATGAATTTGCTTTGGAGCGGCGGGAGCAAGCCCCCGCCCTACGACCGACGGCGACGGCAAAAGGGCAAAATGACGATGATATAAAATCGTTCGACCGTGTTTTGATAATCCGAAACAGGAGAGGAGCGCCACGGCGAAACCGTAGGGCGGGGGCTTGCTCCCGCCGAGGCTTCCCCCCCGGGGGAAAGCAATAGCCAAAGGCAGTGATGAGGGGCTTAAAAACCTCAGAACATATAAAAACTTGGGATAGTTCCGCTATCCCATATATTGCTTTATTATGGCGGCAAAAACGCCGCACCTCAAAGCCTTTTTTAAAGGTTTTTGAAGATTTTTAAGAAACTTTTTTCAAAAAGTTTCTTAAACGGGTGCAGGGCAGAGTCCTGCAATAATTCCCCCAAGGAGGACATTTATAATGCCAAAACTCTGGGCAGGCAGAAATGCCGCAAACACAAGCGCGCTCGCCGACGATTTCAACTCGTCGATAAGGTTCGACAAGAGGATGTACAAGCAGGACATTTTAGGTTCGGTTGCGCACGCCAAAATGCTTGCAAAGCAAGCGATAATCGGTGCTGACGATGCCGAGAAGATAACCGAGGGGCTGCTCTCGATACTTGACGACATTGAGAGCGGGAAGTTGGATTTTGACATGAGTGCCGAGGACATACACATGTTCATTGAGACCGAGCTGACGGCACGGATCGGCGACGCGGGCAAGCGACTTCACACGGCGCGCAGCCGCAACGATCAGGTCGCTCTCGACATCCGCATGTATCTGCGCGACGAGTGCGAGGGGGTTATTGATCTGCTTTACGGTCTGCTCGGCGCGATTGCCGACAAGGCACAAGAGGGCAAGGATGCGATCGTTCCCGGCTACACGCATCTTCAAAGGGCGCAGCCGATAAGCTTCGGACACCATCTTCTGGCTTACGCGCAGATGTTTATGCGTGACGTAACGAGAGTCAAGGACGCGCTGAAGCGAATGAATGTCTCGCCGATAGGCTCCTGCGCCTTAGCCGGCACGACCTACGACACCGACAGGCATTTTGAGGCTGAACAGCTCGGCTTTGACGGCATCACGGAGAACAGCATTGACGGTGTTTCCGACCGTGATTTCTGCCTTGAGCTGATGAGCGCGTTTTCGATAATCATGATGCACCTATCGCGTTTTTCGGAGGAGTTAATTCTCTGGTCGAGCTGGGAATTCAGGTTCGTCGAGCTTGACGACGCGTACACGACAGGCTCGTCCATCATGCCGCAGAAGAAAAACTCCGACATGGCGGAGCTGGTGCGCGGCAAAACGGGGCGTGTTTACGGCGACATGTTGGCACTTTTCACGACGCTCAAAGGTCTGCCTCTCGCCTACAACAAGGACATGCAGGAGGACAAGGAGGCGATATTCGACTCGCTTGACACGGTCAAGCTGTGCCTTGAGATATTCGCGCCGATGCTCGCGACGATGCGCCTTAAAAAAGACAACATGTTCCGCGCGGCGAGCGAGGGCTTCATCAACGCCACCGACCTTGCCGATTACCTTACGAAGAAAGGGGTTCCGTTCCGTTCGGCGTACAAGATAACGGGCGAGATAGTTGCCGAGTGCATAGAGAAAAAGACCGTGCTTGACGCGCTCTCGCTTGAAGAATACAAATCTCACAGTGAAGCTTTTGAGAGCGACCTTTACGACGAGATCTCGTTGCGCGCGTGCGTTGAAAAGCGAATAAGCGCAGGCGGCACTGGATTTGCGTCGGTGGAGCATCAGATAGCCTTGGTAAAGGCATTTATTGCAGAGAAGGGCTGAATTATGAAGAAGATTTTTATTGACGGCAAAGCCGGCACGACCGGACTCCGCATTTACGAGCGGCTTGCCGAGCGAGACGATATAGAGCTTATCACGCTCTCGGACGAGGAGAGGAAGGACGTGGGTGCGAGAAAACGCGCGCTCAACGAGTGTGATATCGCCTTTCTTTGTCTGCCCGACGATGCGGCGAGGGAGTCGGTATCGCTGATTGAAAACGATAAGACGGTCGTCATCGACACGTCGACCGCGCACCGCACGCTTGACGGCTGGATCTACGGCTTCCCCGAGCTTTCGGGAACTATCGCAGACGCACTCCCGACGGCAAAGCGAATTGCCGTGCCGGGTTGCCACGCAAGCGGATTTATCGCGTTGGTTTACCCTTTGATAGAAAAGGGAATTATCGCTCGGGACACAAGGCTTACGTGTCACTCGATAACGGGCTACAGCGGCGGCGGAAAGAAGATGATTGCCGAGTATGAGAGCGACGAGAGGGCGGCAGAGCTTTGCGCGCCGCGCCAATATGCGCTCGGGCAGACTCACAAGCATCTCAAGGAGATGAAGGCGATAACGGGGATTGAGAACGAGCCGATTTTCTGTCCCATTGTTTCGGATTTTTACAGTGGAATGACGGTGACGGTGCCGATATTTGCGTCTCAGCTCAACGCAGGCTTTACCGTTGACGACATTAAGGCGGCGTACGCGGAAAAATATAATTCCGAGCTTGTAAAATACGTCGGAAGGGCAGACGAGACGGGGTTTGTCTCGGGGGCGAAGCTCTCGCACAAGGACTCGATGCAGATTGCGCTTGAGGGCAACAGTGAGCGGATACTGCTCATTGCGATGTATGACAATCTCGGAAAGGGCGCGTCGGGTGCGGCGGTTGAGTGTCTGAATATCGTTTTAGGTATTGACAAGGCAGTGGGACTTGAGTTATAATTAGAGGTCGTGGTGTTGCTTTCTTCAAAAGAAAGCGCGAAAGAACGGGGATTTAGTCGGTGTTTTATATGTTACTTTTCTTCAACAGCGAAGAAAAGTAACCAAAAGAGCGCCGCTTAAGGGCGAGGGGTGCTGCAGAACTCGACAGCCTTAAATTTGAACAAGTTCAAATTATAAGTCAGTCGGTTCTTTGCAATCCCCTACCCCTTAAGAATCCCATTACCCCTGC
>JBJDZM010000099.1:0-28338 GCA_051867975.1 Eubacteriales bacterium
TTTTTGGCGGAGAAGGAGAGATTTGAACTCTCGCTCCGGTTACCCGGACTACACCCTTAGCAGGGGCGCCTCTTCGGCCTCTTGAGTACTTCTCCATAAGTATTCAACCGGGCAAAACCCGGGCAAGCCATCCGTTTAAATTGGCTTACATGAAAAATTTAAACATGACTCGGACTCCCTGCCTGCAGGGAGCGGTTCACAGCAAATTGATTTTGACGAAGTTCAACTTTGCGCTGTGTATATTATATCACAATTTTATGTTTTGTCAAGGGTTTTTTTGAAAATAAGTTTATTTCATTGTTCGCCCCAAATTCTATGCCTTAATCTATGATTTTTACAGAAAAAACTCAGATTTCCGTCTCAAAGGAGGTATTTCGACGGAGATTTCATTCGGTGAGTATAAGGTGAGTATAAAAAGGGCAGATGACGCATATACTTTCGCATAGTTCTTGACACGGCAAGGTTAATTTGCTATAATAAACTCGTCGGACTCGGAGGTTCTAATGAAATTCACTGCGGTCGGAGACGCGATAATTCAGCGGCGGATACAGCGCGATTATCTCGGCTATGCCGAGCTTACTCCGCATATTTCGCAAGGAGACGCGCGCTTTTTTAATCTGGAGACGACTCTCAACCGTGAGGGTGAGTGCTATGCTTCGCAATTCAGCGGAGGCACGTACCTGCGTACATACCCCGAGGTGCTTTCGGACCTTGGGCGGTTCGGATTCAACATGACGAGCTTTAACAACAATCACGCGCTTGATTTTTCGTATCCCGGAATGTTTAAAACCCTTGATGCGCTTGAAGAAAGTCGACTTGTACACAGCGGAGTGGGTTTCAATCTTGCCAAGGCTTCTGCTCCGAGATATCTCGACACGAAGAACGGGCGCGTTGCGCTCATTTCGGTCAACACCTCGTTTGACCCGACAATGATGGCAGGCAATCAGAGTGAGAAATATCCGGGACGTCCCGGAGTCAACGGACTTCGCGTTGAAGAAAAACTTACCATTACGCGCGAGGAGCTTGAATTCATCAAAAAGCTCGCGGACAAAATGAAGATAAACGCGGAAAACGAGATAAGCCGCAAAGAGGGCTATCTTTCGGCTCTTCCCGAGAATTTTGCCGAGTTTGGAGACCTTAAATTTGAACTCGGAGTAAAGACATGCCGCCGTCTTTCTATGAATGAGAGCGACATGGCGCGAATTGAAAAATCAATCTTCGAGGCGAGCTTTGCGGCGGATTACGTCATTGTGTCGATACATTCGCATCAAACCGAGGGAGAGAGCAAGGAAGAGGTCCCGTCTTTTTTGTCGGAATTCTCGCACCGCGCGATTGACAAAGGTGCGGATGCGATAATCGGGCACGGACCGCATCTGCTGCGCCCGATTGAGATATACAACGACAAGCCGATCTTCTATTCTCTCGGAGACTTTATTTTAGAACTTTACAGCGTTGAGTCAGCGCCGGCGGATTTCTTTGAGCAGTGGGGGCTTGATATAAACGGCACCGTGCGAGACCTTCTTCGGGTACGTTCAAGAAATTTTACCGTCGGGCTTATGGAAGACAAAAAAATGACCGAAAGCGTAATTCCTCTTTGGGAGATGAACGGCAAAAAACTGACCTCTCTCACTTTAATGCCCATTGAACTTGTGACGGAGGGAAAAAAGTCCGAAATCGGTCTTCCGCGCAAAGCAAAAAGCTATGAAATGATAGACAGACTATCGGAAATGTCGGCAAAATACGGGATAAAAATGACCGTCCAAATCGACGGTTCCGTCGACTGCAAGTGGTAAAGGTGATAAGGAATGATAAAAAACATTGTTTTCGACTATGGAAATGTAATGGTACGGTTTGAACCGTCTTATATGGTAGGCAAATACGTCAGCGACGAAAAAGACTCAAAGCTACTCGAAAAGGTGCTTTTTGACAGACTTTATTGGGACAGACTCGATGACGGAACGATTGAAGACGAGGAGCTTCTTGCTTTGGCAAAGGAGCGGATTCCCGAAAGGCTGTGGGGCGCAAGCCGCGAGATATACTATGATTGGATAAATAATCTTCCCGAGGTAGAGGGGATGAAGTCGCTTGTTATGCACGTAAAAAACGACCTTGGAATGAGAGTTTTTCTTCTGTCGAATATCAGCAGGTATTTTGCGGAGCATGCCCATGAGAGGGCAGAGCTTGCACCCTTTGAAAAGTGTATTTTTTCGGCAGTCGTCGGCAGAATGAAGCCGAACAGAGATATGTTTGAGTATCTGCTCTCCGAGTGCCATATCCTGCCCGAAGAAACGCTTTTTATCGACGACAGTGAGAAAAACGTCAAGGGAGCGGAGACATGCGGAATAAAGGGATATCTCTTTGACGGCGACAGTGAAAAGCTCGGAAAATATATAGAAAACTTGTAACAGTTAAAAGGCTTTGTGAATTTTGAGTTTCATTTCACAAAGCCTTTTCGCTATTTATTTTCTGCTATAAACCGCTCAACGTAATGCGATGCGACCGCACCGTCCGCGGCGGCGGTCACTATTTGCCGAAGCACCTTTGTGCGGACATCCCCGACCGCAAAAACGCCCGGAATACTTGTGCGCGTGCTTTCATCAGCCACGATATATCCCGATTCATCAAGGTCAATCTGACCTTTAAACATCTCGGTCGCAGGCTCGCGTCCTATACTTATGAAGAGTCCGTCAAGGGTGATCTCCTCAATCTCGCCTGTTTTCGAGTTTTCAATCCTCACGCCCGAAAGCTTCATGCCGTGCAAAAGCTCGCGCACGTTTGAATTCCATTTGAATTCTACGTTCTCCGCCTTCATAAGCGGCTCGTGGTATATCTTTGTCGCGCGCATGACGTCTCTGCGGACGATGACATACACCTTCGAGCAGATTTTTGAGAGCAGAAGGGCATCAGCCGCCGCCGAGTTTCCGCCTCCGACGACTGCTACCGTCTTACCTTTGAACAACATTCCGTCGCACGCCGCGCAATATCCGAGTCCGCGCCCGATAAGCGACTCCTCCTCGGGCAAACCGAGGTGCCTGTGGTCGGCTCCCGTTGCGATAATAACGGTTTTGGCGTGAAGTTCGCCCGAATCGGTGACGATTTTTTTGGGGGTTTCGCCAAGTGTGACCGAAAGGACCTCGGTCTGCATAGTCTCAGCGCCGAATTTTGCGGCACCCGATTGCATTTTAAAGCCGAGGGTAAAGCCGTCGATACCCTCGTCAAAGCCCGGGTAGTTGTCTATGGTCGAGGTCTGAGTCATCTGACCGCCCGCGGAAAATTTTTCAAGCACAAGCGTAGATAGCCCTGCGCGCGTGCAGTAGAGCGCGGCGGTGTATCCTGCAGGACCGCCGCCGATGATTATTGTGTCATATATCCTTGTGGGCATTGTTATCACTCCGTATTATTTAAGCATATCAAGTATCTGCGCTTTTGTCCGCGCGCCGACTGCCTGATTTACCACCTCGCCTTTTCTGATGACGAAAAGGGAAGGGATGCTCATAACGCCGAAGGTAGTCGCAAGCTGATTTTCCTCATCGACGTTTACTTTTCCCACCTTGTATTCGGGATGCTCCTCGGATATCGCGTCGACGATGGGAGAGACCATGCGGCAAGGACCGCACCAATCCGCGTAGAAGTCGAGAAGTACGGTCTTCTCGCAATTCAAAACCTCATTTTCAAAATTGTCTTTCGTTATTTTAAACACACTCATTTTGTTTTCTCCTTTTTATGATGTTTCATCACATTAATTATAGTCCTGATTTTGTAAATTTGCAAGTCTCTTTTATAAAATATTTTTTTCGGTTGAGGGGAAAATATACTCAAAAGGTTTTTCTGTAAGCCGCGGCTTTGCCGATCTTTCCGCAATTTTCAAGCAGTCCCATACTGCAAAGCGAATGAACCGCCGTGTATGCATCCATTCCGCGGATTTTCGACTCATTTGAGTATTGCTTGACGGTAAATTCTCCATTTAGCGAGTCGGGAATGAAGTATTTATAGTCGTCAAGGCTTGAAAAGACCGCCGCACTCAAAAGATTTATCGGAATAAGCTCGTATTTTTTGAATTTCGGGCGCGTGCGTGAGGTTTTTGCGGTATTTTTCATATATTGCTCGGCTTCAATCAAAAGCAGGACGAGCGAGAAGCGCGGTGAAGCAACGAAATCGGCTATTGAGTAAAGCTCGCATGCCATGTCGCTTATTTTTCCCTTGACGCGCGAGCGGTATCGCTTTTCAATCTCATTATTTTTATTGAGAACATTTATCCATTTTGATTCCGCTATCGGGTGTATCACCGTGATATTGTAGTCGGTGTTTTCAAGTATCCATGCAATTTTATCGTGCAGGGGCGCGAGCCTGCCTGTCTGTATCTCATACACTGTGCCGTCCTTTAATATGTCGGCGACAAAACGGCGGCGTTTTGTCTTTCCTTCGCCGTTGTCGTCGCCTTTTTTGCCGTCGAGCCTGACCTCGTGGCAACTGCCGTCGGGACAAATAAACTGCTTTATGGCGGCGTGCATCTGCTTTTCACCAAGAGTTCCGATTCCGCTGTCGCGGTCGGTGGCGTCAAGCGATGCCGCATTGCTCATTGTGTCAATGACTATCGAGCGAAAGCGAAGAGTATCGCTCCCGGAGAGTATATATTTGGAAATTTTATCTTCATTAAGCATAAAAAGGTCATTGCCTTTCAAAAATTTATAAATTTTTATATGTTTTCCGTCAATACTAATTCTAACACAAAATTGCAAAAAGTCAACCGTATTTCATTTATTGCTTGACATGAGTTTTTTGCGACGGTAAAAAATAATAGTGCGCAAGAAGACGGAAAAACGGTTGCGTGCCTTTTGAAAGCCTTTAGCGCAAACAAAAAGAAGGAAGCGAAAAGATGTTCAAAAATCAAATAAAAACAAAGAAAAGAGGCTTGCTGCTTGCGTTTTGCATGCTCCTTGCGGCAGTGTTTTTACTCCCGACCTTTACGCTCGGAATTTCGGCGGCACAGTCCAAGAGAGATTTCAGCGCAGAAGAGGTGATACTCGGCGGTATGCCTTTCGGAATAAAATTTTCCACCGAGGGAGTTACGGTCATAGGCTTTTCAGACATTGACGGAATGTCGAAAACTCAAAATCCCGCGTACCTTGCCGGAATCAGAGCAAAAGATGTCATATTAAAGGTAAACGGAAAGACCGTTTCTGATGCGGAAGAGCTTACACGGACGGTTGAAGGCTCCGAAGGAAAAGAAATCAGCCTGACCTATAAGCGCGGACAGGTTGAAAAGACCGTCAACATCACGCCTGTATACAGTCAGACAGAAAAGAAATTCAAAACGGGAATCTGGGTAAAGGACAGCGGAGCGGGAATAGGTACGGTTACCTACATTCTTAAGGACACCAATGAATTCGGCGGACTCGGACACGGCATCTGCGACGGAGACACGGGTGAGCTTATCAAAATGAGACAAGGAGATGTGCTCAACGTGACAGTGCACGCGGTAAAAAAGGGAGTTGCAGGTGCGCCCGGTGAGCTGAAGGGCCACTTTAATACAAAACAGATAGGAAAGCTTTATTCAAATACCGACTGCGGTGTTTTCGGAAAGCTGACAACACTGCCCGAGCAGTCGGCACAAATAATTAAGATAGGAACACGCAATGAGATTGAAGAAGGCGAGGCATGCCTCTATTGCACGCTTGACGATGGGGAGAAGGCAGAGTATAAGATAGAAATATCGGCGATCAACAAAAACGCGTCGGGTTCAAAATGCTTTGTGATAAAGGTTGTCGACCCTGCTCTCATCGAAAAAACAGGCGGAATAGTGCAGGGAATGTCAGGTTCACCCATCGTGCAAAACGGCAGACTTGTCGGAGCGGTCACGCATGTCATGATAAACGACCCCACTGTGGGTTATGGAATATTTATCGAAAATATGCTTCAGACGATGACACAGTATATGGAATAAATTTACAAAAATAAAGGGTTTAGAACGCCTAAACCCTTTATTGTGTAATATACAGATTTGATTTTGATTTTATTCTGCCGCGTGACCTGCAGCAATTATCGCATCACAGACTATGTCGGCGTATTCAACGCATTTTTCTCCGCTTTCACATTCAATCATAACACGGATAAGCGGTTCTGTTCCGCTCTGGCGGAGAAGCACGCGACCGTTTTTGTTTATGAGCTTTTCGACCTTTTCAAGTGCCGCCAAAACGCTCTTATCTGCAAGCGCCGCTGCCTTGTCCTTTACTCTGACGTTTTTGAGATACTGAGGATACAGCTTTACAGGCTCTGCGAGCTGAGCCAGCGAGGATTTGGAGTCACAAACCTCCTCGGCTATCATGATTGCGGTCAGAATACCGTCGCCGGTGGTAGCATATTTTTTCATGATAATATGCCCCGACTGCTCTCCGCCGATCGCATAGTTGTTGTTCTGCATACATTCGTAAACGAAGCGGTCCCCGACTGCCGTCTGCTCGCACTTTATTCCGATCTTCTCAAGGCTTGCGACAAATCCGCTGTTTGACATGACCGTTGCGACAACGGTGTTATCTTTAAGCATGCCGCGCGATTTAAGTCTCTTGCCGAGAATGTAGATTATGGCATCACCGTCGACAACCTTTCCGTTTTCATCGACGGCAAGACATCTGTCTGCATCACCGTCAAAAGCAAATCCGAGGTCGAGGTGCTTTTCTTTGACTAACTTTTGAAGATTCTCAATGTGAGTTGAGCCGCAATTTTCGTTGACGTTAAGTCCGTCAGGCTCGTTTCCGATAACGTATGTCTGCGCTCCGAGAGCGGAGAATACCGAATTTGCGATGTTCCATGACGCGCCGTTTGCACAGTCAAGACCAATCTTCAGTTTCTTGAAGGAGTTTGATGCAAGCGAGATAAGATATCCGATATAGCGGTTTCTGCCCGACGAATAGTCGGTAATACAACCAATCTTTGCCTTCTGAGCAAATGGAATGTCGTCTCCTGTTACTCCGATGGCGGAAAGGTCGCCGTCAAGGTATGCCTCAATGTATGCGGTCGTCTCGTCGTCGAGCTTTTCGCCGTGCGAATTTATGATCTTGATTCCGTTATCGTAGTACGGGTTATGCGATGCGGTTATCATAATTCCGCAGTCAAACTCATCTGTGCGCGTTACATAGGAAACACTGGGAGTCGTGGTAACGTGGAGCATAAAAACGTCTGCGCCCGATGCCGCGATACCTGCGGCGATGGAATACTCAAGCATGTAGCTTGAACGTCTTGTGTCCTTACCGATAACTATACGGGGACGGTAACCGGGCTTTGTGCAACCCGAAAGCTTTGACGAGAAATACCAGCCGAGGAAGCGTCCGACCTTGTATGCCTGAATGGAGGTAAGATTGACATTTGCCTCACCGCGGAAGCCGTCTGTTCCGAAATACTTATTGTGAGTCTTTTTTGTTGTATCATTCAACGCGATCTTATCGAGCAACAACTCGTCTGTTGAAACATTGAACAGCTCGGCGAGCTGAATGACCTTGTCGATTTGGGGAAGAGCCTGGTCGGTCTCCCATTTTGAAATTGATTGTCTTGAAATACCGAGGGTTTCGGACAGCTGTTCTTGTGAAATGTCTGCGGCAGTTCTGAGCAGTGTTATTTTCTGACCTATTGTCATAATAAAAATCTCCTTCACAAATTATAATTTTAGCCGTAACACAAAGTCATTATAACAAATACAACTTTGCTTTTCAACCAACTTTGCATTGAAGTTTTGGCAACCCGAGGTTGCACATGTTGCAAAGATACAGAAAAAAACGTGCAAAATCGTATGCAACAGGACGCATTTGTAAACTTCAAGTGACAAGCGAAAACGGTTTAGTCTTTGAATTTGCCTGTGAGCGGAGACTTGCCGTTGCGGGAGGCGTTTTTGATCTCGGATTTTATTATGATTCATTGGTTTTGTCTTGAATGTAACCCTGCCTATTTCTCCTCGGCGTTTTTCTCAGCTTCTTTTTTTGAGTTTTTTTCAGCTTTTTCGGAGTCCTTTGCGGCACGTCTTGCCTCTTCCTCTTTCTTCAGCGTCAAAAGCTCGGCAGAGATGCCGTCGAGCTTTTCTATCGTGTCGGATATCTCACGAGTGAGAGATTCCGAGTTTTCCGGAGCATCGTTTTTCAGCTTATGGTAGGTGAGTTTCCCGAGTTTTTTGTATTCTGTATCTCGGTCTGCCTCCTTTGAGGCAATCTTGAGTTTAAGAGAGGCGGTGTCGGTGATTTCACGGGTCTTTGTAACGGTTTTATCCGCGATAGCGCCGACGCTCTTTTTTAAATCATTCCACACTGACATAAAAATCTCCATTCTGCCGCTCTGCGGCAACACAAACAGTAATCTGTGAATTTCGCAAAGCAAAATTCGTGCGTGAATTCACATCCAAACGGAAGCAACTTTCACGCTACACACCTTCCTGCCGTACGCTTACATTATATTACTTTTTTCTTTTTTTGTCAAGGAAAAAAGCTTAAAATATGAAATGGAGGCATTTTTTTACGATAGGAGACGATCGCGTGAATGAATTGAATTTCCCGCGAGGGGAACAATAAGAAAAAACGAAAGGCATTTTGTTTTATGAACATTGAAAAGAAAAGCTATAAAAAATTTGCCGATGCGCACGCTCCGTCATCTCCGATAGTCAAAAACTGTATTTGGGCATTTTTCGTCGGCGGATTTATCTGTGCTGTCGGGCAAGGACTTATCCTCTTATACACCGAGGTATGCGGACTTGGAAAAAAGGATGCGGGAACGCTGTGTTCCGTCACGCTGATATTTATCGCGGCACTGCTCAGCGGCCTCGGACTTTTTGAAAAAATCGCAAAGAGAGCGGGCGGAGGAACGCTTGTGCCGATAACGGGATTTGCAAACTCCGTGGTCTCACCTGCGATAGACTCAAAGGCGGAGGGATTTATACTCGGAGTGGGGGCAAAAATATTTACCGTTGCGGGCCCCGTTTTGCTGTACGGAATACTTGCAGGTGCCGTTTGGGGCGTAATCTATTGGATAATAGGTCTGTTTTAAAGTTGTCTTGATTTTTGTAAACACAAATCATACAGAAAATGGGTGCAAATTCGCCAACCGACTTTGCACCCATAATCTGTTTTCTGCTTTCCGTTCCCAACCATCATTTTTCAACTTTCCTTGCTGCCGTTTTGACCGCATTGTCTGCGTCTGACGATATTATAAGAAGCACGTAATTTCTTATCACCGTTACCCTTGCATTGTCAAGAAGTGCCGAGTATTCGCCGTTTTGCTTCAGCGTGCGAATCGAGTCGAGCCGACGGCAGAGCAGGCGCGCGGTATCTGTCGCGGTGTCATCACTGTTGCAGAGAATTACTGCAAACTCACAGGGGTGGGAGGAGGTCGGTAAAAAGAGAGCCGCGTCGAGCCAGCCACAGCGCACGGGCGGTGTCGCGCCCTCGCCGAAGAGGGCGGAGAGCAGTCTTTCGGGGAGAAACTCATCCTCGCCTTCTCCTGCTTTTAAGTCGTATGTTTTGCCTGCCGGCAGACCAATCTCGGCGTCCTTCAGCTCTCCCAGAATATCACGGCAGGAGACGAGACTTTTTTCGGCGCACGAGGAAAGAATGAGCGAGAAAAGCAGGACGGAAATCAGAAAGAATACTTTTTTTTTCATGTTGACTCCTTGCTTGTGTTGGTAGTAAATAGTATGAAAGGCGAGGCGAGAAAATAACAAAAGAGGTCGCCGTGACCTCTTTTGAATTATTTATGATATTTCGTGCCTTTGATGATGTTGAGACATCTGTAAATACTCTCAAGCAACACAACACGCATCAGTTGATGCGGAAAGGTAAGCTTTGAGACCGACAATTTGAGGTCGGAGGTGTTTTTGACCTCGTCGGAAAGCCCGTGCGACGAGCCTATAACAAAGCATATCTCGTTCGAGGTTGAAAACGCTCCGTCTATCTTCTGTGCCAGCTCCTCGGATGAAAACTGCCTGCCCTCAACACACATTGCTATCTTATATGCTCTGTCGGGCATTGCCGAGAGTATCTGCTTTCCTTCCTCAAATAGCGCACGGCGTACCTCTCCCTCGCTCGGGTCGTTCGGCAATTTTGATTCCTTGATATTGACCGATTCGACCTTGCAAAATCCCGATATTCTTTTTTCGTACTCGGCGGCCGCCTCGCGTAGATAGTCCTCCTTGAGCGTGCCGACCGTTATGATTTTTATTGTTGCCATTTATCCCTCGTCCTCTCCCAAAAGCCAGACCGCCTCGTCCTGGGAAGCAACCTTGAGAGCTATGCTCTCGTCGGCAATTGCGGAGAAGGTCTCGTTGTAAGCGATGCTCGGAAGGTTATTCTCTTCGCTCAGGTGCGCGAGCATTATGTGACGCGCACCGCCCCGACAAAGCTCGGAAACGAAGGAAGCGCAGTCGGCGTTTGACAGGTGTCCTTTTTTTGATTTTATGCGGCTCTTAAGCTCGGGCGGATATGGCCCGTCGCGGAGCATATTGATATCGTGGTTTGACTCCACCACGGCGGCAAAGCACCCGACGAGGTTTTCGCGCATTTCTCGTGTCACATACCCCGTATCCGTCGCGTATCCGATAGAATATTCCTCTCCGTCCTCGCAAAATGAAAGACGGTATCCGACGGCGCCGCGGCTGTCGTGAGAGGTAGGGAATGCTTTTACGGTAAGGTCTTTGAGCTTTATCTCAAATGAGTTTTTCATTTGAAGCATGAGACACCGACAGAGTTTCTCGTCCTTCAGCCCGTAAAAGGTCTCTGCGCATGAAAGCAGGATGTATATCGGAATGTCGTGCTTGTGGGAAAGAGTCCTCAGAGCGGAAATATGGTCGGTATGCTCGTGGGTTATGAATATCGCATCGACAGAGTCAATGTCGACGTCAATGTCATTTAAAGCAGAGCAGAGCGCTCTCGCGCTCTTGCCTGCGTCAATCAGTATTTTTGCGCCGCCTGCCTCCACATAGACCGAGTTTCCGCGCGATCCCGAGTACAGGCAACAAATCTTGCATTTCGGCATTTTTTACCTTTTGTTATTTGAAATTAAACAGATTTTGAATTATCGGCCACGTGAAAAGCGATATCGCATCAAAAGCTATCGGAATCATCAGAGGGATGATAACGGATAGCATCCATTTTGAGCTTTGCTGTCTTTTAGCACCGTCCGCGATATATTCGGCTTTTTTCTCGGCGCTCCAGCTGTCGGGTAGCATTTCCTCGGTAATTCCTTTGCGGGTAAAGCCTCGGTTGTAGATAAGATACACAACGAGAAAACAACCGAACACCGCCCAATAGCCTGCGGTGACGATAAATGAAAGCACGGGCTGATTTAACCCCATCGTTCCGAAGTAGACAAACGTAAGTATCAACGTGTTTGCGATGAGAAGAGCGACGCGTTTTTTTGTATCGGGAGAGATGTCGCGCATCTCCTTTTTCGGCATATTTTTCTTTTTATCCCGGCGACTCATCAGAATACCTTAGCAGCACCGACGGGACGGATATTGAGTACCATGCATGCGCCCTCGCCGAAGCTTGCGTCCATAACCGATTTAAACTCGGCAACATCCTCGGAGCGAACGAACGCCTGAATCGTTCCTGCAAATCCGCCGCCGTGAACACGCCATGCGGCGCTTTTTCCAGAGAGGAGCTTTTCGGCAAGGCAGAGCGCCAAGGAAAGACCCTGTTCCGAGACATTTTTTGTTGTATATACGTTCTGGAGATAGCAGAAGGACGAGCGTCCCGATGCCTTGACGTTTTCAAAGAACGTGTCTATGTCGCCCGAGAGCAGAGCGCTCTTCTGTGCCTCAACTCGCTTGTTTTCGTTGAAGAAGTGAAGCGCGCGCATGATGGCTCTGTCGCCGAGCTTCTCACGGAGAGCGGGAATGTGGGCGATGACCTCGTTTTCATCGACCTGCCTGAGAACCTCTTTGCCGAAATATGCGGCGACCGCCTTCATCTCGGCGGGAACAGATGCGTAATCGTCGGTGAGGTCGGCGTGGTTTCCGCCGGTGCTTACAATGCAGAGATTGTAGCCCGCGCCCGTAAAATCAAAGTCAACGGGAGTGATTACGGGATTTTTCGTGTCGGCAAAATCTATTGCCACGATACCGCCGTAAGCGCACGCAACCTGGTCCATAAGTCCGCAGGGCTTGCCGAAAAATTTGTTTTCGGAATACTGAGCGAGCTTTGCAATCTCGACGTTGTCTACCTCTCCGTTGTTGTAAAGGTGGCTTTCGATAGTTCCTATCATATCCTCAAACGCGGCAGAGGACGAAAGTCCCGAGCCTTTAAGCACGCTTGATGTCGTGTATGCGACAAAGCCTCCGATATTGTGACCGTTCATCGTAAAGCCCGCGCACATGCCGGCGATTATCGACTCCGACGTGCCGAATTTAGCTTCGATCGGCGAAGTGTATGTATTGATGTCAACAACATCCTCGGGAAAGCCCTCACTCTTGACTCTGACGATTCCGTCGTCTGTTGCAGACGCGATCGCGATGATGTCAAGGCTTATTGAGGCGGCGACAACGCAACCGCGGTTGTGGTCTGTGTGGTTGCCCGAAAGCTCGCTTCTGCCTGCAACCGTGAATATGCTAATCTCACGTTCGTCTCCGTAGAGGGACGTGAACTCACCTATTGCCTTTATGTATCTCTCGCGAGCCGCCGAAACATTCTCCTTGCCGTAGAGTTTATTGAGCTTTTCATCAAGAGTACCTTTTTTGATCTCATTTATTAGCTGAATCGATTTCATAATGAAAAATCCTTTCGGTATAATATTTCACCTATTAATATAACACATTTTCAAAATATATTCAAGGGGTTTTGAAAAAAAACTCGGACTGCCCCGAAAGAGTGCCGCGACAGTCCGATATTGTGTTAAAACGTTTCCTTTATCTTCTTAAGGCAAGCCTCGCAAACTCTTTTTCCGTTAAAGAAAACTATATCGTCTGCGTTGTTGCAGAAGATGCAGGAGGGCTGATACTTCTGAAGAATGATTTTGTTTTCATCGGTAAATATCTCAAGAGAGTCCTTCTCATTTATGTCCATTGTCTGACGGATGCTTATTGGGAGAACAATTCTTCCAAGTTCATCTACTTTTCTAACTACGCCTGTCGATTTCATGGCTTTTCTCCTTTGTTTTATGTTTTTTTGGTTATTTCGACTTTTGATGTATGTATTTTATCACAGAATTTTGGAAATGTCAATACAAAAATGGAAATTAATGTATTGTTTACAAATAAAAGGGCGCAAGGTGTCAAAGCGCGTCGGAGCGTGTCACATCCTGTCGAATTTCGGCGCATGAAAAGGGAAAAATGAGTCCCGGGGCAGATTAGTCTGCATATTATGCGCCTAAAATATATTAAAAATGTTTTCGGAGGCATCGATGTTAAAGGGAGCGCAAAAAAGAATGATAGTAGTAAAAACCGCGGATAGCCGTCTTTTTGAGGAGGCATATTTTGTCATGCGTGCGGATGCGTCGCCGTCGGGGGAAGACATGGTATATGAGGCAAATAAAATTATCGAAAACTGCGGCGGAAAGAGGAGAGAGAGAACAAGACGCGCGGCAACCGAAATATTGCTCCCGATATGCACCTTTATCGGCGGAAGCATGCTCGGGAGCGGAGTAGTGCTTTTGCTGACAATGATTGTCGGATAACAAAAGAGCGGAAGGTGTCGGACGAAAGACAAAGATACCTATTGACAAATATTCTGTTTTGGTGTATAATACCACCTGACAATAGAAATAGACGGGAAGAGTTCCCGTTACTTATAGATATTATCGGAATAGTACAAAAACTCGCGTCTTGAGAGTATTCTGCGGAACGAAGGCGGAATATGTCAAGGGGCTTTTATGCGTTGCGCCAAAAGATCGGCGTGTTTTTGTGCCGCCCCATTATGCAGAAAGGAATTTTATGCTGAAAAAAGAGAACACAAAGAAAACATTATCCTTAAAAAACGAGGGCGCAGACCTCTCTTTGACAAAAAACGAGTCGACAAAAAGCGATATCAAAGTAAAAGAGCGGCTCCCCGCGATGCAAAAGAAGAATCGCAGAGTGAAGAATCAGACTCCGCAAAATGAAAGTAAAAAAGAAAAGTCTTCGGAGACTGTTGCGGTTGAAAAAAAGCCGCAGGGCAAAAACACTTTGAAATATGCCGACAAACAGAAAAATGTTGCCGCGTCATCTGCCGCCGCAGGGGAGACCCGGAAGAAAAATCAGTCCGCAAGGGGCAAAAACCAATCGGGTAAAGATAAAATGAATTTTGTCGTAAAGAAGGACGAGAACGCCAAGGTGCGTATAATCCCACTCGGCGGACTCAACGAGATAGGGAAAAATATGACCGCAATTGAGTGCGGGGACGACATCATCGTCATCGACTGCGGTCTTGCGTTTCCCGACGACGAGATGCCGGGAGTCGACCTCGTTATTCCCGACGTCACGTATCTTGAAGCGAATTCAAGCAAGCTTCGCGGAATAGTCCTGACTCACGGACATGAGGACCATATCGGTGCAATACCGTACGTCCTGCGCAACATCAACACGCCGATATACGGAACCAAGCTGACCGTCGGCATCGTGAGAAACAAGCTGAAAGAATTTTCATTCGGCGTGGCTCCGACTCTCGTTGAGGTCAGGGCAGGAGACACGATAAGGCTCGGCGGAATGACGGTTGAGTTCATTCACGTCAATCACTCGATAGCAGATGCGTGTGCGCTCTGTATAAGAACACCGCTCGGCACAATAGTCCATTCGGGCGACTTCAAGCTCGACCTGACACCCATCGACGGTGAGATAATGGATATCACGCGGCTCGGCGAGATAGGCAGAGAGGGAGTCATGCTCCTTATGTGCGAGTCGACCAACGCGGAGCGGCAGGGATATACGCCCTCGGAGCGAAAGGTCGGCGCATCGCTTGAATACATCTTCACGACACACAAAAAGCAGAGAATAGTCATAGCGACATTCTCGTCAAACGTCCACCGCGTTCAGCAGATAATCGACACGGCGGCGAGACACAAGAGAAAGGTCGCGGTCACGGGACGAAGTATGCTCAACATCGTCGGCGCGGCGGTAGAACTCGGATACATGCACGTTCCGAAAGGCGTTCTCATAGATATCTCCGAGATCAAAAATTACTCTCCGCATGAGATAACCTTGGTCACTACGGGAAGTCAGGGCGAGCCTATGAGCGCGCTTTACCGCATGGCGTTCGGAGAGCATCGCGACGTCAGACTCGATATGAACGACGTTGTCGTAATATCGTCGAGCGCGATCCCCGGAAACGAAAAGCTGGTCGGCAGAATAATCAATGAGCTTTGCAAGATAGGCGTTGAGGTGATCCATGACGCGGCGGTCGAGGTGCATGTTTCGGGACACGCATGCCAAGAAGAGATTAAACTCCTGACGGCACTTCTGAAGCCGAAATATTACATGCCGGTGCATGGCGAATACAAGCATATGGCGGCAAACCGCAATCTTGCGTTGCAGATGGGCATCAAATCTCAGAATATATTTATTTCGGATATCGGCAATGTGCTTGAAATAGACAAGAGCGGTGCTAAGCTGAACGGAACTGTCAGCTCGGGGCGAGTCCTCGTTGACGGTTACGGAGTAGGAGATGTCGGAAATATCGTGCTTCGCGACAGACTTTTGCTCTCTCAGGACGGGCTTATCGTTGTTGTTGCTACAATAAGTCAGGACGGCGGATATATCCTTTCGGGTCCCGATATAGTCTCGCGCGGATTTGTATATGTGAGAGATTCCGAGGACCTTATGGAAGAAATGAGAAACATCGTGCTTTCGTCGATAAACTCATGCCTCAATTCAAAAAATCGCTCGGATTGGTATCAGGTCAAGGGAAGAGTCAGAGACGACCTTGCAAAATTCATCACGGTCAAGACGAAACGCAAGCCGATGATAATCCCCATGATAATGAGCGTTTAGCGTGAAAGTTACTTCCACATAAAGGTGAAGTAACCTGTTTCACGCACGAATTTTGCTTTGCAAAATTCACTGATTACCATTTGTGCTGCCACGAAGCGGCAGCATGGGGGATTAAAATGCGTTATTTTTGAAAAATTTTCGCTCTGTTCATAATATATTCAACAAAAGAGCGAGGGAAAGTATTATAATTAAGAGAATCGTATGCTCGGAGCGGTCTATCTCCGAAACAAAATAACAATTAAAGGTGGAACCTATAAATGGGAAAAGGAAACAGAAACAGCCGACAGAGACTTGAAAATCAGCTGGCGCAGGAAGAAAAGCTTCTTGCAAAGGAAAAAGCAAAGAAGAGCAAAAAAACGAGCGACAGAGTTATCGCCGCCGCTTGCATAGTTATCGCAGTTCTTATAGTTGCGATACTCGTACTTAATATTCTCGGCGAAACCGGAGTATTCCTCCGCGCTCAGGATGCAATGTACGTCGATGCCGAAAATGGTTTGAAGGTCAATGCCGCAATGATGACGTACTTCATTAACGACAACATCACAAGCTGGTACAATCAGTACTACATTTATGTTGTTTACGGTTTGCTCAGTGTTGACTTGAACAGCGATCTCCGAGATCAGAAGATGACGAGCCAGGATGCAAGTTACATGGGAGACAGTTCACTTACGGGCAAATCGTGGTATGATTTCTTTATAGAAAGCACGATGGAAAACGTTGAGATGTACTTGACGTATGCAAGTGCGTATGATAAGAACAAGGATGCTGTTGAGCAGTTCATTCTGGCAAATAAGAGCGATGATGAAGAAGAGCAAAGCATAGACGATATTATCAAGGAACTCAAGGCGTCACTCAGAGAGAACGATATGACGATTGCGGATCAGTACGGCAAGGGAGTTACCGAGCAGGATATCCGCGCTTGCTACGAGCTTGTTGAAAAGGCTCAGAAGTTTGCCGAATACAATATGGACGT
Organism: Eubacteriales bacterium; assembly: GCA_051867975.1. Taxonomy (GTDB): domain Bacteria; phylum Bacillota; class Clostridia; order Oscillospirales; family CAG-272; genus SVTX01. Next base: position 16,905 of record JBJDZM010000099.1, read on the forward strand.
TCTGGAGAAAGAGCTTGAGGCTAACGATGATCCCGTAAAGAAATATCCCGATGAACACAAGAGCGAATTTATCTCCGCAGATTATCTTTCCTACACAATTACCGTGTCAGAAAAGAACGAAGGCACTCAGTTAAAGTATGACGAAGCAGTCAAGAATGCAAAGCTTGCAGTTGAGAAATTTAAAGAGGCTAAAACTCCTGCGGACTTTGCAAACCTGATTGAGCTTTATAAGAAGTCTCCCTCCAAATTCGTCGGAACGACAGAAACAGATGATGTGACAGATACAGAGGAAACAACTGAAACTGCGACGGAAAAGGCTACCGAGACCGATACCGAGAAGGAAACGACCGAGGAAGAGCTTATCGAGAAATACACGGGAACGATATACTACGATACCGAAGAGGATTTCGGTAAGTGGGTATTCGAGGAGACCGCCGAGACGTATGATATATATGTTGACGAGGAAGAGGGAACAGAGCTTGCAACAACAGCTACAAAGTCCGAAGCCGACGAAGAGGAATCAACAGAAACACAGAAGCCCTCGTTGGTGGAAACCGAAACTACCGAGGACGGCAAGATAGTATACGAAAAGTACACCGTCACCGTTTATATGCTCTTAACAAAGCCCTCTATGGATTATGAGTTGACACACAATTTTGCATATCTTATCTCCGACCAGAAGGATGCGGTTGAGAAGTTCCTTGCAGAATATATCAAGTCCGAGAAGAAGGACGGCGAAGCATTCGTTGACCTCGCAAAGAACTTTACTCCCGAGCACGACCATACAGAAGAGGACCATGATGAACCGGTGTATAATTACAGTCAGGTAGAACGGGCTAAGGAAAAATACTTCAATGAAAGTTATCAGCTTATTAATGACTGGATTGACGCTGAAGAGCGCAAGGCAGGCGACTATACCGATAAGATCATCGAGGTAACTGTCAAGAGCAGCGACGGTAAGACCGAAACAAAGTACTACGCGGCAGTCTTGTTCGAAGATCATGACAAGGAAGCCTGGTATGCGGACGCATTTAACGGCGCGCTTCAGGATTCAATCAATGATTGGTATGAGGAAGCAAAGAAAACTTATCCCGTAAAGCCCAACAACGACGTGATCGACGGTCTTACAACTATCGGCGGATAAGTCAAAAGAAAAGAAAAAATCAAAATGGCTGCCGCAATTGCGGCAGCCATACAATTATACCTGAAAACATTGCGAGTATCGGGTGCATAATATGTATCAGAATGTAGTCACAGACAACTCGCATGAAAGGAATCATTTTATGGTTATCGATTCAAAGCAAACAACAGTTGCCTACCGCTGCCCCGAGTGCGGCGGCGGAGTTATCAGTCTCGTCGGACTCTTTTCGCTCTCTGCCGACATGATAAAGCTCAAATGCAGTTGCAAAAAGAGCGATATGCAGATAGTCTACCGCAGGGAAGAAAATCAGATGCGGCTCACCATTCCTTGCATCTTCTGCCGTAAACCGCACACATACAATATCAGCTCGTCCATGTTTTTTTCAAAGGATATATTCCTGCTCCCATGTCCGTATTCCGATATAAATATCGGATTTGTAGGCGAGGAAAACAGAGTAAAAGCCGAGCTTGCAAGAACCGAGCTTGAGCTTCTTGACATGCTTGAAGAGAACGGAATAACCGATTTCAAGAGTCTGCACGGCGACGAGCAGGATATGCCCGACCCTCAGGTGCTTGACGTTATTTCTTATATCGTAGGCGATCTTGATGCCGAGGGAAAAATCTTTTGCAAGTGCTATCCCGAGGGCAGAGAGCCACTGTGTGACGGAGAGCTTGACCGCCCCGATTCGGAATATGAGATAGCGGTCACGGATGAGGGAGTTGAGGTTTCATGCGCGAGGTGCGGTGCAAAAAAAATAATACCGACCGACTCAATGCTCACGGCTCACGCATTTCTGAACAGCGACTTTTTGAAGCTTGAATAAATAATTGCGACATCATGGATAAAAACGAATAAACAATTGTAAAACACCCTTTTTATCAAAGGTTTTTGCGGGAGGGGTGCAGGGGAGGGGGCTTTTTGCAAAAAGCCCCCTCCCCAAGACCGCAGATAAGCCGTGCTACCGCAAGCGGAAAATAAAAAAATCAGAAAATCAATATTACTTTTCAGTTTTCCTTGGCTACCCGAATATCATCGAGATATTCGGGTAGCCGCTTGCTTTTTCCGTTCTCGTCCTCTGCCTTACGCTTGTAAGGCTACGAAGACGAGAACGAAAAATATCCCTGACTTCTCAGCGGTCTGACTCAAAGCATCCAATCTTTCAGTTGCAGCAGCAGCTTATGATAAGGAGAGCGATGATAAGGAACCAGATCCAGTTGTTATCAAAAAGTCCGCAAAGGCAGTTCGTCATGATAAAATCCTCCGTGAATTAGGTATATATGATTGAGAATTTGTCTTCTCACTATCATATTATGTCGAAAGAGGAGATGTGTGAGGGGAAGGAGTCGAATTTTTGCGCCGCGCAAAATTTTATTTTAAAAAATACTTGTGTTTGCGGACAAGATATGATAAAATATTAGAGGATATTCTAATAGAGAGTTATTTTTACCCGAAAGGAAATAATAAATGTCACAGAATGACAGAATGAAAAGAATCAGGAATTTTTCCATAATAGCGCATATCGACCACGGAAAATCCACGCTTGCAGACAGAATACTTGAGGCAACACAGGCAGTTTCAAAGCGTGAGATGGAGGAGCAGGTGCTCGACAACATGGAGCTTGAACGTGAGAGAGGAATCACAATAAAGGCGCGTGCGGTCAAGCTTGACTATATCGCACCCGACGGTGAGTCCTACGTCTTCAACCTCATCGACACGCCCGGTCACGTCGACTTTAACTACGAAGTATCCCGTTCTCTCAATGCATGTGACGGTGCGCTCCTTGTAGTCGATGCAACGCAGGGAATTGAGGCGCAGACCTTGGCAAACGCCTACCTTGCAGTCGACGCAGGGCTTGAGATAATCCCCGTTATCAACAAGATCGACCTGCCGAGTGCCGATATCGAAAGAGTACGCGCCGAGGTCGAGGATCAGATAGGAATTCCCGCTGAAGGCTGCCCCGCAGTCTCGGCAAAAACAGGGCTAAATATAGACCAAGTGCTAAATGCAGTCGTCAGAGATGTTCCCCCACCGACGGGCGACGAGGACGCACCGCTAAAAGCCCTCATCTTCGACTCATATTATGACAGCTATCTCGGTGTTGTCGTAAACGTCCGCGTTATGGACGGACAACTCCGTGCCGGCGATAAGATAAGACTTATGAGTACGGGACGCGAATTTGAGGTCGTCGAGGTCGGCACCATGGAGGCATTCGGGCTTTGCAAGTGCGATACTCTTGCGGCAGGTGAGGTCGGATATATCACGGCGTCGATAAAGAGCGTCGGAGATACACGAGTCGGAGATACCGTAACTCTTGCCGACAGACCTGCAGACAAGGCTCTCCCCGGCTTCAAGGCGGTCCAGCCTATGGTATTCGCCGGAATCTACCCTGCTGACGGTGCAAAATACGGCGACCTTCGCGACGCACTTGAAAAGCTCCGTCTTAATGATGCCGCGCTCACGTTTGAGCCTGAGACGTCAATTGCTCTCGGATTCGGCTTCCGTTGCGGATTTTTGGGACTTCTCCACATGGAAATAATCGAAGAGAGACTTGAGCGTGAGTTCAATCTCGACCTTATCACGACGGCTCCGGGCGTTATATATGAGGTAACCATGCGAAACGGCGAGACGCTGAGGATAGACAACCCCTCAAATTACCCTACGACAGACGAAATAGAGGTCGCAAAGGAGCCGATAGTCAAGGCGAATATCATAACTCCGACCGAATACGTGGGCGGACTTATGGATCTGTGCCAAGACAGGCGCGGAACCTTCCACGACATGAAATATCTTGACAGCACGAGAGTTGAGCTTCACTATGACCTGCCGCTCAACGAGATAATTTATGACTTTTTCGATGCGCTCAAGAGCCGTTCGCGCGGTTATGCCTCGCTCGACTACGAGCTTAAGGGCTACGAGCCGTCAAAGCTCGTAAAGCTCGATTTTCTGCTCAACGGCGACCAGGTCGACGCGCTCTCTTTCATCGTCCATGAGGAAAAGGCGTATGCGAGGGCGAGAAGAATAGCCGAAAGACTTAAGGAAAACATCCCGAGACAGCTTTTCGAGATACCGATTCAGGCGGCGATAGGTTCGAGAGTAATTGCGCGCGAGACAGTCAAGGCTATGAGAAAAGACGTGCTTGCGAAGTGTTACGGCGGCGATATAACGCGTAAAAAGAAGTTGCTTGAAAAGCAAAAAGAGGGTAAGAAGAAGATGCGCCAGCTCGGAAGCGTTCAGGTGTCTCCCGAGGCGTTCATGGCGGTTCTTAAGCTCGGCGACGATGACTGATAAGACAGGAATTTATATACACGTCCCGTTTTGCCTCTCAAAGTGCCATTATTGCGACTTTTGCTCGCGGACGAGAGCCGACGACGAGGCAAAAAATCTTTATGTAAAAAGACTTTGTGAGGAGATACGAACATGTGCCGAAAAACTCGGTGACAGCCGTCCTACCGCCGATACGGTCTATTTCGGCGGAGGAACGCCGACGCTCTTGTCTTCGGAGCAGTTTGGAGAAATTCTCGGTGTCGTAAACGACTGTTTCGGCATTGATAGGGGCGCGGAGATAACCGCCGAGACAAATCCGAAGACCGCAGACCGCTCAAAGCTCGGTGCGATGCGCACTCTCGGCATCAACCGACTCAGTATCGGCATGCAGAGCGTTCATGACGCAGAATTGCGCGCTCTCGGTCGTATTCACAACCATGCGGATTTTCTTGCGGCGTTTGACGACGCGAGAAGAGCGGGATTTGACAATGTTTCGGCAGACCTCATGTACGGAATACCGCTTCAAACAAAGGATAGCTTTGAGATTTCGATAAGAACGCTTGTCTCACTTGCGCCAGAGCATATCTCGTCCTATTGCCTGACGGTCGAAGAGGGAACGAATTTCGCACGCAGGCGAGAAAGCCTGAATCTGCCCGACGATGATACCGTCAGCGACATGTATCTGCTCATGACCGACATTTTGAAGTCAAGCGGATACAAAAAATATGAAATCAGCAATTTCGCGCATAAAGGACAAGTATCGAGGCATAATCTAAAGTATTGGAAACGCGAAAATTATCTTGGGTTCGGTCCTGCGGCGCACTCGTTTTTCTGCGGTGTCAGATACTCAAATTCACGAGATGTTGAAGCCTATCTTCGCGGCGAAAATATTTGCGAGGGAATGGAAAAAATTTCGGGGGACGACGCGATGGACGAATATGTTATGCTCGGTATGCGCCTTTCCGGCGGCATAGATATCGGCGAGTTTGAAAGACTTTTCGGCGTGGATTTCATGAGCCGTTACGGCAACGTATTCAAACGCTTTTCGCCCGAGTTTGTCCATATTGATGCGGAAAGATGCTTCTTTACCGACAAGGGTATGTTTGTCAGCAATTATATACTCTCCGAGACTTGACAAACCGCGCTTTGTATGATAAAATATACTTAAAGACAAGAGCGGCACCGCCGCGGAAAGAGGAAATAAAATGGCAGAGAACAAGAACATAGACAATGAACTTGATATTACAGAGGAAGAAGCGCTTATAATCACGCTTACCGACGAGGACGGAAGTGAGATAGAGTTTGAGGTCATCGGCGAGGCAGAGCTTGACGGCACGACCTATTACGCTATGATGCCCACGGATAATCCTAATGCGGAAGAGGGAATCATAGAGTATGTTCTCTTAAAGAAGGAAACAGACGAGGACGGCGAAGACCTCTTTATCACGCTTGACGACGAGGACGAATTTGACAAGGTAGCGAGCTACTTTGACGACCTCTTTGACAGCGAAGAAGACTACGACGCATGAATAAAGAATAAAGAAAAAGTCCATGATGCACCGTTCAGGTTATTTTTCGCCTTTGGCGAAAAATGACTCGGACTCCTCGCAAAGCGAGGAGCGGTATGCATCAAGTGAACTTTGAAACAAATAAATAATATGATGCACCGTTCAGATTATTTTTCGCCTTTGGCGAAAAATGACTCGGACTCCTCGCTCTGCGAGGAGCGGTGTGCATCAAATGGACACAAAAGAAAATATATTATATGATGCCACCTCTCAGATTATTTTTCGCCTTTGGCGAAAAATGACTCGGACTCCTCGCTTTGCGAGGAGCGGTGTGCATCAAATGGACGTAAAAGGAAAATATATGTAATGATGCACACAACCTGCTTAGCTCGTGATACCCGTATGATTGAGACCTACAAATAGATTAAAGGAGCTTGAAATAAATTCAGCTGTGGTTTGCAGACCTCCTTTGTCTCACTGAGGTGACTTGTCCCCCGTGAGACCGAGAAGCTGGGAGCAGTAAAGCGGCAGATAGAGCACCGCCCTGGAGGACAGGGTTCCAGTTCTTCGGGTACACGGCTCGGCGGGGGTTTGTATCCGTTAAATTTTTCCGAATGCGTCGTTGCTACTCGAAAGCGGCTCGACATAGGAAACTATGCCTTCGCCTTGCTTTCTCCGTTGCGCCTTGCCTTCAAAAAAATTTAATCGGATAGGTGAAGAATGTATCTGTTATTTTTTCCAAATGCCGCGTTGCAAATTGAAAGCGGCTCGACATAGGTAAAATTTTCCCTCGCCTTGCTTTTTTCTTAAATAAAACATAAAAATCAAGCCCATGAAGTACCGTAAATACGGTTATCAAGGGCTTTTTTATGTTTTTTTTGGAAGATATATGCAATCTACATTTCCGAATAGAGCTTATAAAGCTCGCTGTAAAGTCCGCCTTTTGCGACAAGCTCAGCGTGAGTTCCTGACTCCTCGATACCGTTTTCGGTGAGAACGAGGATGCGGTCGGCGTTCTTTATCGTTGTCAGTCTGTGTGCGATCGTAAATGTCGTTCTGCCGCGCGCCAGCTTCTCAAGCGAGTCCTGGACGAGCTTTTCGCTCTCGTTGTCGAGCGCGCTGGTTGCCTCGTCCAGAATGAGGATAGGCGGATTTTTGAGGAAGAGACGGGCTATCGAAATTCGCTGTTTCTGACCGCCCGAGAGTTTGATTCCGCGCTCGCCGACGTAGGTGTCATATCCGTCGGGAAGAGAAGTGATAAAATCGTGCGCGCCTGCGAGCTTGGCTGCCTCTATTATCTCGTCCTCGGTTGCGTCGATCTTTCCGTAAGCGATATTTTCACGAATGTTGCCCGAGAAGAGATAGACGTCCTGCTGAACGACACCGATATTGTCACGAAGTGAGGACATTGTGACGTGCCTTATGTCTTTACCGTCAACCAAAATACTGCCGGAGCTTGCCTCGTAAAAGCGTGGGATCAGCGAGCATAGGGTTGTTTTTCCGCCGCCCGACGGACCGACAAGTGCGATGCTCTCGCCGGCTCTCACTTTCAAATTAAGATGAGTCAAAACATTTTTGTCTCCGCTTTCGTAGTGGAATGAAACATCGGAAAACACGACCTCTCCGCGGACATCCTTAAGGTCAACGGCATCCTTTGCGTCAACAATATCAGGCTCGGTGTCCATGACCTCGGCAAAGCGCTCGATTCCGCTCATTCCCTGCTGGAACTGTTCGGAGAACTCTACAATGCGGCGCACCGACGTGAGCAGAGTCGTAACGAACATAAGATAAGCAACGTAGTCTGCGGGCGTGATGCTTGCAGGGTTGTCACTCGGCATCAGCATAAAGAGCGCTCCGACCGCAACGACGATTATATACATGATACCGTCGAAAAGTCTGGTTGACGACATAAACGATGCCATTATTTTGTATCTCTCGGTCTTGAGCCTCAGATACTCGCGGTTACCGTTCTCGAATTTCTCCTCTTCAAGCTCCTCGCGTGCAAATGACTTTACGACACGTATTCCGAGCAGGGAGTCTTCAACCTGAGAATTAAGCTCACCTATCTGTTTTCTCGACTCGGCAAAATTCTTTTTCATTCTGAGTCTGAAATACATCAGCGTGACTATCATTACGGGAATCACCGCGAAGATTATGAGAGTCAGCGGAACGCTCATTGTGCAAAGCAGAATAAACGAGCATATGATTTTGATTCCCGCAATAAAAAACTCCTCGGGGCAGTGATGCGCAAACTCGGTAACGTCAAAGAGGTCGTTTGTAATTCGTGACATTAGCGAGCCGACCTTTGTATTGTCATAGTAAGAGAATGACAGCTTTTGCAGGTGCGAAAAGAGGTCACGGCGCATGTCGGTTTCGATTTTCGTACCCATTATGTGACCTACCGATGCCATGAAGTAGTTTGCCACCGTGTCTATGACTCGGAGAAGGATATAAAGAACGGCACAGCGTAGAATAAGTGACGTTGTCAGTGTCGTAATGTCCTCGGTTGCTCTGCCTGTAATTTCGCGGACTATCATCGGCAGCACAAGCTCGCAAAGAGTGGTCAGTGCGGCACAGACAAGGTCAAATATCATGACGGGCAGGTGTTTTTTGTAATACGGCAAAAAGCGTTTTATAAGCTTTCCGTTGGATTTTTCTTTATTTCTTTTCATTTTTCGCCTCCAAATAACACAAATATTCTATCACAAAAAAGGTCTTTAGTCAATAGCGAATGTCTTTTTGGCGAAGAAAAACCATATATTGTAAAAGGAAAATACGGAGGGTGAATAAGATGTCGAAGACAGTAAAAAGAATCTTCAAATTTGTTTTATCGGGTATTATGGCGTTCATTTTACCAATTGTTATATACACCGATGTTTTTGCTGTTGAGACAGAGAGCGAGGGCGGTGCGCCGAGCGGTGACGAGCAGGAAGCAATCGAGCGAATGAGGTCGGGATTTGAGAGCTTTGAGGAGCAGATAGACCTTTCGGAATACAACATTTCACCGCAAGATCTCACAAGAGTTTTTGCAAACGCAACGAAAAACTCGCCCTATCTCTTTTACGTCGACAAAAATCTGTCATATACATACCGCACGGGCGGAAACGTGATCTCGGTCACGCCTAAATATAATTGTACGCAGGCTGAATTTGAACAAATGCGGGAATTTTGTGTGGGTGAGGTCAAAAAAATCGCGACTTTAGCTAATCAAGGTGAAAGCGAGCTTAAAAAACTGATATACGCGCACGATATCATATGTCGCAGTTTTTCATACGACCTCACGCTTGAAAGCAACAATATCTACACCTTTTTGACAACTAAAAAGGGGACGTGTCAGGGCTACACATGGACATACATGGCGGTTTTGCGTGAGCTTGGCATAGAGTGTGAGTACGTTGCGAGTGACAGCATAATACATATATGGCTGAAGGTCAAAATAGACGGTGAGTGGTATTATTCCGACGTGACGTGGGACGATCCGCCCGGAGACGAAGATAAAAGTGTGCCTGTGAGCCGAAGGCACCTTCTTTTTTCGGACAAGAAAGCCGACCATGACGGATATAAGGACAGATACGGAGCAAGCGGCGAAAAATGTTCGAGCGAGAAATACGATAGCTTTGATTTTTCCGATGTTTTGTCGCCTGCACACAAGCGCGGTGACGTTAATTGCGACGGAAAGGTAAGTACATATGACGTGATATGCCTGCGCAGATATGTCGAGTGCGGAGAAAAAAGCGAAATCGCTTGCCCGATATGCGCGGATGTCGACGGAGATTTTTGGATTTCGGAAAGAGACATTCAACTTGCGCGCGAGATCGTATTGACAAATTCGGGCGAATAATGTATAATTGAGTCAACATATATTAATGTAACCGAAAGTGATACATACATGAACAAAAAGGAAAAGAAGGCTCTCGCCACCGCTGCGGTCGAGAGGCTGAAAGAAATATATCCCGACGCAGAATGTGCGCTTGAATGGGGTGGCGGCGAGTCGGACGCATGGAAACTGCTCGTAATGGGCAGACTGTCGGCTCAATGCACAGACGCAAGAGTAAATATCGTCTGCCGTGAGCTTTTCGCAAAATTTCCGACCGCGCAACAGCTCGGCGACGGAGATATTACCGAGATAGAGGAAATAGTCAAGCCCTGCGGACTGTATCATATGAAGGCGTCGGACATAAAGAATTCATGTAAGATGCTATGCGAGGAATACGGCGGAGTGATTCCGTGCGATATGGATGAACTTCTGAAATTTCCCGGAGTCGGCAGAAAGATTGCAAATCTCTTGCTCGGCGATCTGTATAAAAAACCTGCTATCGTTGCGGACACTCATTGTATGCGAATCTGCGGAAGGCTCGGCTTTTACCCCGAGGGGCAAAAGGACCCGCTTAAGACCGAGAAAATAATGAGCGAGCTTGTCGAGCCTCGGGAGCAGAGCGATTTTTGCCACCGCCTTGTGTGGTTCGGGCGAGACACCTGCACCGCGCGTGCGCCGAAGTGCGGCGAGTGCAAGCTCTCCGATATATGTAAAGGAAGAAAATAATTAAATGAGTCCGTTTAAACTTGGTTCGACAAGATTGAACGGACTCCTTTTTGATTTGTTCATTTTGATATCTGCACACCGTCTCTTTTTTGAATGAAAATCTTACCCGAATCGTCAACCGTCATGCAGAAAATATCTTTTATCGAAGCGCCCAGCTTTGCGACCTTGCGCTCAAGCCACGCACGGTCTTTTTTTATAAGAGTCAGTCCGTGCTTATTGACTGCGCCGTCGGATATTATCACGTGCATAAGTCCGTTGTCGGGACAGGGGACGTTAAGGTCGGTTTTGTCGGGCTGACGGTTGGCGTTTTTCGGAATGACCGACATCTTCCCGTTCTCCTCCAAAATGGCATAGTCGACTTCCTTTAAGTCATATATACCGTTTTGCCTGACCTGACTTACCAGCTCTTCAAGCGAGATGCGAACTTTTTTCATCATTTTGTAATCTATAATACCGCGCGCCATGAGAACAGCCGGTTTTGATGAAAGCACAGACTTGAATATCGGCAGTTTGATGATAAGAGCCGAACTCAATATTTCAAGCAGAGCAAGGGTGACGGTAGGGATTATAGCTTCAAGCATCGATCTCTCGGGGTTTACTATCGGTGTGGTTGCAATCTCGGAGAGGAGAATTGTGATGACAAGCTCGCTGACATCAAGCTCTCCGAGGTGCCGCTTGCCCATGATTCTGATTATGAGCATGAGTATTATATAAATGATAACCGTCCGTACGAAAATAGTCAGCATGATTTTCTCCGTTTTTTATTTAGTTTGAGCATATAGAGAGATTTTATGCGTTTTGCGGAGTAAAAGCGTCAAAAGCAATAAACAGAGCGCAAACGAGAAGATGCGAATATGTCAAACGTCACAAAAAGACAAAAAATCGAATTTTTTTCAAAAAAAGTCTTGACAAAGAGGGGGTGTTGTGGTAGAATAAACGAGTTGCCGCGCAGAGCGGCGGCGAGATATCGGCTCATGA
>JBJDZM010000100.1:0-5929 GCA_051867975.1 Eubacteriales bacterium
TTGACTTCACGTCTTTTGAGCGTGCATTGCTCCGTGCTTCGCACTCCACGGGTTCAGAGTCAAGTTTGCTCATGGCAAAATAAAATGAGAGAACACGAGTGCTCTCTCATTTTATTTTGGTGGGCCATCAGGGACTCGAACCCCGGACCGACCGGTTATGAGCCGGTAGCTCTAACCAACTGAGCTAATGGCCCGTTTATTTCAAACGGTGCCGCTTTGCGACGGCTTTAGTATTCTACCACTTTTGCTCTCACTTGTCAATACCTTTTTTGAAAGTTTTTAATATTTTTTGTTTTTTTCGTAGTTAGTCATAAAGACGGCAATGCGCAAATATGATGTACTACCGCAGATGCGGACAACCCATTTACACATACAAAAAAGGAGAGAAAAATGAAAAAGACAAGCAAAAGAATTTTAACAGTGATACTTTGCGCCGCCCTCACGTCAGCCTCGCTCGCATCCTGCACGGTCGGCGAGGGAAACGAAAAAAATCCGTCTGCTCAAGGTACGCAAGGACAGCAATCGATTCAGACAGAGGTGTCGGGAGAGAGCCAAAATGTCGAAAGGCCCTCTTCCCCAAATTCGGATAGTTCTTCAAACGGCTCGCACGACATTCAGACAGACACGTACAAGGAGCAAATTTCCTATTACATGAATCTTACAGAGTCACTTCAAGCCGACCTCATTAAATTAAAGGAAGAAAACTACATAGACGTATGTGAATATCAGATGCAGATAAAAACCCTTGAACAGACGATACAAGACCTCAAGGATACCATCGTATCAATGACGGAAAGCATAAATCCGCCCTCTTCCGATGGTATTCAGACGCCTCCAAACGACAATCTGTCCGTAAAGACCGAATACAAATACACAACGAGCAACGGAGAGGTCACGATAACCGAATACACGGGCAGCAGTCTTGATGTTGCAATTCCGTCGTTTATAAACGGCAATCCCGTCACGTGCATCGGCGAGGAGGCGTTCAAGGGAAAGCAGATACGAAGCGTTGTTATACCTTCGGGTGTCAAAAAAATAGACTGGTTTGCCTTTTCGGGTTGCACGGCGCTTGAAAGCATTACAATACCTTCCTCCGTCATGTCTGTCGGCTACGGGGCATTCGATTATTGCCCTAAAGCACTGACAGTCAAATGCAGTAAAAACTCTTACATCGAGGCGTACGCAAAAAGCTGGGGAATCAAGGTTTTGACCGAGTGAGATATTAATTATCCTCAGGTGTGCCGGTCATAAAATTCAACTATTGAAGGAGCCGTGCTTCTTCTCGTAATATAAACAGGTACTCCTTTTGGAAATGCCCGACTGCACAAAAGCATCGTCGGGCATTTATTATTTCCCACGCCGACAGTTTGCGTCGTTTTTTCTCTTATCGATAAAAACACCTCGTCTCTCTTCGTTTTCATACGTCATAGGCTTTTACCTATCGTCAGATACTCACTCCTCAAATGAATATTCGCCACAGTATACAGTCTTATTTCCCTTCGGCAATACGATCTGTGCCGTGCAGTTGCAGGGTATTTTGACCGAATAAACCGTTTTGCCGTCCTTTTTCTCCCAGCCTGCCTCGCAAAGTCCGTATACGCTTTGATAGCTTGCCTTGGCGCAGGTCACGCTGCCTCCGACGATCGGTTTTATGATAAATCTGTTTTCGCCGTCGACCTTAATTCCGCACATTGAGCCTATCAGCCACTCGCACAGCGCGCCTTTGGAATAATGATTCAAGGATGCTATTCCTCTGTCGCTCGTCATATTGCCTTCCCACGATTCCCAAATGGTCGTCGCATTATTTTTAGGCATGTAGAGCCAACCCGGACACTCCTCGTTTTCAAGCAATTTATAGGCGTATTCGACATTGAGACCTGCAAGCACGTCCAAAATAAACGGTGTCGAGAGGAAGCCCGTGCCGAGCCGCCAGCCGTAATTCTCCATTGCATTGATAAGCCGTTGCTTCGCGAATTTCTCCTGCTCCTCGTTCAACAGTCCCATATAAAGCGGACGGACGAGCTTTGCCTGTCTGTCCGTATCGAGGGTGAATTTTTCTTTGGTTACAAGCTCCTGATACGCCCTTTTTGCTCCCTCGCTGTATTCTTTTATTCTTTCGAGACGCGTATCTCGCACTTTGCCGAGAATGTCCGCAATTTCAAGCACGTGCTTTAATGTGAAATAGGTATAAGCCGTCGATTCTTCCGGGTGAGGCGCGGCAAAATCAAACCACTGAAACGCGCACACGTCGTTTGGCTCTGCCCATTCGCCGTAGGACTGACCGCAGTTGACCGCATACCTTCTGTTCTTATGCGAGAGGTGCATGGGCTTTGCATAAGGTCCGCCCCATTTTCCGGCGCGCCTTATCATAAAGTCAGCATACTTTAACATTCCATCGTAATTTTCTTCCAGGATACGCTTATCGCCGTACTTCTTATAATAATAGTAAGGAATATATACGCCTGCGCACGCCCAACCGACCGAGCCGTTCATTACCCACATGAACCAATCCTCATTGGCAAACGGAGCGATCTGCGGAAGTCGTCCGCTTTTCCATTGCCTGTCGTAAATATCTCTGACGTGCTTTCTCGCAAACGCGGCGTAATCCGCAAGATATGACGCCGTATTGAAAAACAACTGACTGTCTCCCGTCCAACCCATTCGCTCGCGCGTGGGGCAGTCGGACGGAATATCCGTGGAATTGCTTTTCAGCGACCAAAGCGTATTTTTATAGAATTGATTTATTAGAGGATGCGAACAAATAAATGTCGAGGTTTGCTCAAACGCACTGTAAACGGCGATTGCGGAAAAGTCATCCTTTTCAAAAGGAGCGTCACTCTCCACCTGTGCATACTGAAAACCGCCGTAGAAAAATTTTGGCTTGTATTCGTTTACGCCTTCCTTGCACGTATAGGTAAATTCCTGCAGAGGCGTGCGCTTGCCTTTATGTACGCACTGCACGTTTTCAAGCGTGAGTTCGCCGTTCTTGTCCAGCATTTCTCCGAGCACGACACGGATCTTATCGCCCTTGTGAGCATTAAGTCGGAATGAGATATAACCCGAAAGATTTTGAGGGAATTTAAGCACCTTTTTGCCCGACGGAGTTATTATCATCTCTTCGGGGGTAAAGACTTCCCTTTCCTTTACCTGCACGTTATTCGACGCGGTGAGATTAGCCGAAAATCTCACTTCCCTCGCCTTGCCGCCGTACGACGGCAACTTATTTGCGTTTACTCTTTCCCCGTCCTTGAGGTCTGCAAACTCAATTTCGCCGTCATTGCTCCACGCCCAGCTTCCGTCCGTGCAGATCGAAGTAATATTTCCTTCCGTACCGACAAGTTCGAGCTGTGCGATAAGTTTCGTCTGCTTGCCGTATGTGTTCGTTCTGCCCTTAGCGCCGCTCGATCCGCGGTACCAGCCGTCGGCAAGCTCTACGGTTATTTCGTTGTTTTCGTTTTTTATCAAATCGGTTACGTCGTAGACTTGATACTGTATGCGCTTATTATAATCGGTTGAGCCGGGCGCAAGTATAAATTCGCCCGCTCTCTGCCCATTGAGCCTTGCCTCATAAAGTCCGCATGCGGATATATACAGCCTTGCACTTTTAATGCTCGCGGCGGAAAAAGTCTTTTTGAAGCAGTCTGCGTGGTAGCGGCGGTTTTTCTTCGGTGAATAATCGCCAGCGATCCATTTGGCTTTCCAATCGTCTGCGCAGAGCAAGCCGACCTCGAAAAACGCCGAAACGCTCTCGCCCTCTGTATCGTCTTCGTCCCAAAGGGTAACGCTCCACTCGACGCGCTGTCGGGAAGAGAGCTTTTCGGGGTAATCTGCGTGCATACTGTCAGAACAGACTTTTCCGCTGTCCCATACCGTCTCGCCGTCCGTCTTTGCTGTTATTCTGTAAGCCGTCTGCTTTGTGCCGCCTTGACAATTCCACATAAGACGAGGGCTTTCCGTGTCTATCCCCACGGGATCTATTAAGTATTCAGTTCTTAAATTGATTGCCTTCATTTTTTATTACCCGTTAATTCTGTTTTGCCGCAAGCTCGGCTTGTATTTTTGCATAATATGCCTCGCCCTTTTCAAGCTCCACCGTCCACAATGCGTCCTCACGTGCCTTGCGTTTTTGCGCCTTTTCTTCACGCGCCTTGCGCTGTTCGGGCGTAAGACGGGCAAGTTTAGCCGCGTGTCTTTCTTCGGCTTGCTTTGCCTTAGCCTCTGCCTTTTCTTCTGCTTTGCGTTTCTTTTCGGCTTGCTTTGCTCTGCTTTCAGTTACTTGCTTATCGTGCTTTTCAAGTTCCTCTTCGTAATTCAAACCCTTCTTTTTACATTTGACCTTTAATTCCTCGGCAAAAATACTTTCGCTCTCCTCCAAAAAGTTCTTTTCGTCGATTTCCGCCTGGATTTCGGGAGAAATCCATTCTTCACCTCTTGCTTCGCAAATTGCCTTCTGGCGCTGCCTAATCATTGCTTGCTTGCGAGAAATGGTCTTTTCAACCGACAGGAATATCAAAAGTCCTGCAAGCACAAGTCCCGTAATCGTTTCAAGCCCAACAAATGCGAAGGTTATTACGTTTTTAACCATCTGACTCTGCTCTGCGGCGACCGTTACGCCGTCGATAAGTTCGGGTGCTACGTACCCCGCACCCGAAAGCATGGCGTTGAAGATTGAAGTCGCCAATCCGCCCAAACAACAAGCGATAATACCGTATATCGACATTGCCGTACCGTCGCACCGTATGCCGCTTTTCCATTCCAAATGATCCAGTCCATCGGCAAACAATGCCATAAAAACATAAGCGCAAGGCAGACCGCCGATATTTTTTATAAACTGCCCGACAAGCACGACATAAAGATTTGTCGGTGCTATCCAACATATCGCACTTCCCAAGGTGTAAAGCAAAAATCCTACAAGAGTGATGTTGCGTTTGCCGAATTTCTTTGCAAGCGGCCATACGGCAAATATGCCGATCCCCATAGGAATACCACCGAGAACGGATACAAGCGTTTGCGTGATTCCATCGTTATAGGTGCCCAAAACATAATTGCAATAATAAACCAGCCCCAGGTTTTTTATTGAGCTTGCAAGCAGATAGATCAGAAAGTAAAGGAATGTGACAATCATATACTTATCGGAAAGCACGATTTTTAGCTGTGTCAGAAATGGCGTATTTTTCTCATTCGTGTTTCCGAGTTCTTCAGTTACGCGTTCTTTCGTGAAGTAATACTCAAGTAATGTAAGCGGCAAAGCAATAATTGACAATACACACATTACGATAATCCACAACGATTTGTCCACGCCGAGCATAGGCATGATCACCATGGGAAACACAAGTGCTACAATGATTCCGCTCATCATGATCGTGGAAATCTGATTGAATACCGAAAGCCCGCCCCGTTGAACCGTGTTCCTCGTCGAAAGCGGACACATAAGGTTGTGACTCATATTGTAAATTGTGTAAGCAAATGAATAGAACAAATTGTAAGAGATCATTACCCATGCTACCTGCAAGCCAACGCTTCCGCTCGGCACGATAAAGAGCAATATGCCCGTTATTGTAAGAAGGGGCGCAGAAAGCAACAGCCATGGACGAGCCTTGCCCTGTTTGGTTTTGGTTCTGTCGATGATGTATCCCATCACGACATTTGTTACGGCATCGACAATTTTGGATACGACAGGAAACATGATTAAAAATGCGCCACCCCATACCGTTGTAAGTTTCAGAACATCGGTATAGTAGACATTCAAATATGTCGCAAGCACGGCGTTCAAAAGAAGCGCACCGCAGGGGCCAAGTAAATACCCAAGCCACTTTTCCTTGCCCTCTACATTCTTTGAGTGAATGCGGCTGTTAAAGATTCGCCCTGACAACAATTTCCTCTTTTCCATAGCTTACTTTTCCTCCTTATTTTTCGGTAGAGCCGGTAC
>JBJDZM010000101.1:0-27785 GCA_051867975.1 Eubacteriales bacterium
GCTCGTCGGGGCGAAAATAGGTTATTTCAAGCTGCGGATGTGACTTTTCGTGCTGTTTGAGTATGCGGAGCTTCGTGTCGATTCTGCCTATGTCGTACTCCCCGAGTTCAACCTCGGAGTCGGTGAGCCTTGCGGTCTCCTCGACCATGCCGTCATATCCGACGAGCGCGGCGAATGGAGCAAATTGCGCCGCTCGGTCACGCATCGACATGTGCGGACGGGTGGGCGAGGTGTGATGCGCCATAAGTATTATGTCGTCGTATTTGTTGCTCATGTTTGCTCCTTTCGGGGGAATTTGAAGGTGAGGCTTGCTTTCCATGGTGTAGTTCGTTGGTAATCAGTTGTCCGCTTTTTCTTTGGCAGCGCAGGCGCAAAGAAAAAGCTTGGCAAAAAGAAGACGCCATAAGGAAATTTCGCCGTTGCGACGGCGACCAAGGCTACGCGCCTTGGATGGCGCCGCCTTTTGAAAAAGGCGGGCGAAAACTTTCCTGAAGACATCGCCGTGGCGATATTTGAAAGAGGGGAGCCGGAGGATTTGCCGTCTTACGCCTTATGCCCCCCGACCTGTTTATTTCTCTCCATCGCGGTTGCGCCCTCTTCAAGATTCATGCCCTTGACGATGGCGTTTTTGCCGTATTTGTTTTTTATCTCAATGAGAGTCTTTTGCACCTTTTTTTCCTTCTCCTCGGCGCGTTT
Organism: Eubacteriales bacterium; assembly: GCA_051867975.1. Lineage (GTDB taxonomy): Bacteria > Bacillota > Clostridia > Oscillospirales > CAG-272 > SVTX01. The sequence goes on from JBJDZM010000101.1 coordinate 697, forward strand.
TTCGCTTTGAACAAGCTCGTCGTCCTCGTCAAAAATATCAAAAAAAGACAATTGCTCGGAAATCACCGAAGTCTCGGTCTCCCCCTCGGGAACGACTCTGTTTGCGGCAACCGTTATCCTTCGCACAAGCAGGTCGGGATTGATTATTCTGTCGTAAAGCTCTGTCATAGCGTCGATTATCATGGCGGTCGAGGAGGTCTTTTTCTTGAGATTTGCCGTGCCGTGCGCGTGCTTCGGTATCTGCCTGCCGTAGCGGTCGGTGACTATCTCACCGTCGTATTTTTCACGAATTCTCGTGTCGGTGAGGTTTTCGACGTCATAACCGACGGTCAGAGTCATCTGATCTGTCACAAGCCCTTTTTCGACGAGGTCAAGCACGAGCATGTCGGTCATCTCGCGCACGATAAGCCGAGCCTTCTCTGCGGTGTAGGGAACCGTCAGCACCTGCCCCGAGCTTATGCTGTTGGTCTCGGGCTTGTATGACTTGACGTCTGCCATCGTACACGGCTCATATCCCCACGCGTGGTCGATAAGCAGCTCGGCGTTGATTCCGAAGGTCTTGTATAACAGGTCCTCGGAGTAATATTCGCCTCTTTTTCCGACCGAACAGCGCGCGATATCGCCCATGGTGTAAAGCCCGAGCTTTTCAAGCCTTGACGAATAGCCCTTGCCTATGCGCCAGAAGTCGGTGATGGGCTTGTGGTCCCAAAGCTCGCGGCGGTATGAATATTCGTTAAGCTCGGCGATCCGCACGCCGTCCTCGTCGGGCTTCATGCGCTTTGCCATAATGTCCATCGCAATCTTTGCAAGATACATATTTGAGCCGACGCCTGCGGTTGCGGTAATGCCCGTTTCGCGCAAAACGTCCTTTATCATCTTCATGGCGAAGTCACGCCCCGACATTCGTAACATCGGGAGATACGCCGTCGCGTCGATAAAGACCTCGTCGATAGAATAAGCGAAAATGTCCTCGTGCGAGACGTGGCGGAGATAAATTTCGTAGATTTTCGCGCTTATCTCCATATATCGCGCCATTCTCGGGGGAGCGACGATGTAGTCAAGCATAAGCTCGGGATCATTTTTGAGCAGGATATCGTCAAAGGACGTACCCATAAATTCGCCGAAGGGAGTGTTGCGCCTACGCGCCGCGTTGACCTCGCGCGCCTTCTGCACGACCTCAAAAAGACGCGAGCGACCTGAGAGACCGTACGCCTTCATCGGCGGCGTGACGGCAAGGCATATCGTCTTTTCGGTGCGCGACGCGTCGGCGACGACGAGATTTGTGCGCATGGGGTCAAGTCCGCGCTCGATGCACTCGACCGAGGCGTAAAATGACTTTAGATCGATGCAAATATAGACCTTTTCGCTCATACCGCTCTCCCTCTTCGCGTGATTTTTTTCCGTAATTATATTTTATCATTAGAACAGATGTTTGTCAACGGGTTTTTCACCATTTTCATATTTTTCCTCTAATAAAAGAAATATGAATAAAAACAAGACTTCTCACTCCGTCACGCGTGATAAAAAAACCTTACACGACACAATTTAACATATGTTAACAATTGCTCAACACGCACTTTACATTTTTTTTATAAAATAAGTTTATATGCGGAGTTTTGCGCCGCAAGAAAGACCGAACAAAAAAATTGCCGCTCTCTCGGCAGAAAGGTTCAAAATGGATATTTTCGATATACTGTCAATGGTGTGCGGACTCGCGCTTTTCCTCTACGGTATGGATGTCATGGGCTCGGGACTCAAAAAGAGCGCCGGAAATAAGCTCAAAACCATCCTCGGAAATCTGACTTCAAGCAAATTCAAGGGATTTTTGCTCGGACTTGTCGTCACCGCCATTATTCAGTCGTCGTCCGCGACAACTGTCATGGTAGTCGGCTTCGTCACCGCGGGAACGATGCAGCTCTCTCAAGCGATAGGCGTGATCCTCGGCGCGAATATCGGTACGGCTGTCACCTCGTGGCTGACCGCGCTCAACGGTATCGAGGGTGGACGGGAAGCGACCGAATGGCTCAATTTCTTAAAGCCCGACGCGTGGATGCCGATATTGGCACTCGTCGGTATCGCGCTGATGATGTTCTCAAAGAAGAACAAGCAAAAGGATTTCGGCTCGATCCTTATGGGCTTTGCGGTCCTCATGGTCGGCATGTCGCTTATGTCGGACGCCGTTTCGGGACTCAAGGGTGACCCCAACTTTACAAGGATACTCACACTCTTCAATAATCCCATCCTCGGCGTTATATCGGGTATTATACTGACCGCCGTCGTGCAGTCCTCGTCGGCGTCGATCGGTATTTTGCAGGCATTGTCCGTAACGGGCGGATTTTCGTTCGGCACCGCAATTCCGATCATTCTCGGACAGAATATAGGTACCTGCGTCACGGCGATGATATCCTCTATCAGCGCGAACAAGAACGGAAAGAGAACCGCAGTCGTTCACCTGCTTTTCAACGTCATAGGCGTTGTGTTCTGGCTTTCGATGTACTATCTTGTCGGCTGGATACTCAATATCACGGGCGTTTTCGATATCTTTACACTTGCAAACAGCACGCCTATCGACATGTTCGGTATCGCGCTTGTGCATACGGTCTTCAAGATCCTCGCGGTCGCTTTCATGTGGCCCTTTACGAAGGCGCTGGAGAAGCTCTCATGTATCATTATCAAGGGCGACGACAAGAAAGGCGACGAATATACGCAGATGCTCGACGAGCGTTTGCTTGAAACTCCGAGCGTTGCGCTTGAAAACGCGCGCATAGTTACCTGCCGTATGGCGGAGATCTCAATAGGCTCACTGAAAAAATCGATTGCCCTCTTTGACAAGTATGACGCGAAGGTCGCGCAGGAGATACGCGACGAGGAGGACAAGGTCGATATTTACGAGGATATGCTCGGTTCGTACCTTGTAAAGATCTCGGCGAAGAGCCTGTCCGAGCGCGACAGCATAGACACAACGAAATTGCTCCATATGATAGGAGATTTTGAGCGCATTTCCGACCACTCGGTGAACATCGTCGAGTCGGCGGAGGAGATAAGAGACAAGCAGATCACCTTCTCGACGTACGCGCAGGAAGAGCTTAAAAAGCTATGCGGTGCGGTAGACGAGACACTTGATATCACGCTTGAATCCTTCTTGAATTCGGATTATGACAGAGCATCGCTGGTAGAGCCCTTAGAGCAGGTAGTCGATTATCTGCGCGACCAGATAAAGCTCCGCCACACGATAAGACTTCAGAAGAGCCTTTGCTCGATCGAGCATGGATTTATCCTGTCCGATATCCTGACGAATCTTGAGAGAGTCAGTGACCACTGCTCAAATATCGCAGGCTGTCTTATCGAGATGTCGCGCCATGAAACGCTTGATATCCATAATTACCTGCATGAGGTCAAGGAAGACGGCGAGGAGTTTAAGAAACAGTACGAAAAATATTTGGAAAAGTACGCTCTCCCGAAGGATATACACGGGGAGTAATCGAGGAAGCATTGTAAGATACATCAAAGGGCTGTTGATTTTTATGTCAACAGCCCCCATTTTTATCTTCCGAGCGAGAAAATTGTTATTTTATAAAGGAAAACACCATGACCACGGCACCCAGCACCACAAGTACGATACCCGTCGCGCGATTGAGCGTTTTGGGTTGTGCCTTGTTTGCAAAAACGGCGGCAATTCTCGCCCAGATGAAGGTGAAGAGGACGCAGAGAGCGAGAATGAGCCAATCGGGCGAGCCTCCGATTGAAAAATGAGAAACAGCACCTGTCAAAGCCGTGAAGGTCATAATAAATACGCTTGTTCCGACGGCGGTTTTAAGCTCGTAGCCGAGAACAGTCGTGAGAATGAGAAGCATCATCATTCCGCCGCCCGCTCCGACGAAGCCGCAGATAAATCCAATGAGCATTCCGCAGATGATCGACTGGATCGCTCTCTTTTTCCGGGAGACCGACTGCATGGCTTCTTTTGTTGTCATGACGGGCTTTACAATAAATTTGATACCGAGAAGGAAGGTCATAAACACAGAGAAATTGCCCATCGTCGAGGACGGCACGAGGCTTGATATATAGCTGCCGACAACGGTAAATATCAGCACACTGACCATCATAAACAGTCCGTTTTTTATGTCAAGATTTTTGTTTTTGCCATAGGTATAAGCGGAAACCGCGCTTGCAAGCACATCCGACGACAGGGCAATACCAACCGCCATGTACGGGTCCATGCCGAGAAATGTGACAAGCATCGGCGTGATGACCGCCGCCGCGCTCATTCCGGCAAAGCCCGTGCCGAGTCCCGCGCCCATGCCGGCAAAAAATGTTACGATGATCTTTATCAGTAAATCCATTCTTCTTCTCCGATTGTTTCTCTGTGATTAACTTAATTATAATCAAAATTATTAACTCATTGTAAATCGGATATAAAAATTCTTGCCCTGAACATTTATTTGTGACCTTGAATTTGTTGATTACCCCGGCTGACCGATTCCCTCCCGCAAAAAATGCGAAAAAAATTTAATCGGTATACTTGCTGTATGCTCAACCATAAAATATCGATGATGCGGAAGCTTTCACGTGTTTTGTAAGCAAAACTGCGTGGATTTAATAAATCGACGCAATTTTTTTCGCCATGAAGCACATTTTACCCGATATTTTTCGATTTATTTTGAGGAAAATACACATAATTCTGCTTATTTTTTTATTTAGTATTGACAATAAAATGATAATGTGCTAATATATTGTATAACAATGGGGTACTTTGCGCAGAATTATCAAATCAATGAAATTATGCGGCAAAAATCAATTTTTCAGGAAAGAGGGCGTGTGCATCATAAAACGGAATTATGAAATAATTAATAATATATGTTGCGCCATAGTCATATTCCTGATGATTTTGATAATTATCATTAACCTGACCTTGATAGTTCAGATCTACTTTTTTAAGGATGAGCTGCCCGATGTTTTCGGCAGGTTTCCCTTGATATTCCTCAACGACGCCGGTACACCTCTGGTGCAGAACGGAGATTTTATTATATGTCAAAAGATCGACAGTGAAAACATATCCTTATTGAAGGAGGGAGACCTCGTCACGCACTTTGCGGATTCCGCTCATACGAAATTGCTTGTGTGTCAGGTGAAGTCGGTCAACGGAAATTCCGCAACACTGCTCCCCCAGACCGGCGGCAAGCAGTATGATCTCACCGCAGACGATATTGTCGGTTCAATTCGGCTGACGATACCGATCCTCGGTTTTATAGTTTATTTTCTGTCCACCGTCCCGGGCTTTATGATCTGCGTGGTCATACCCGTTTTCGCATTGACCGAAATATATCTTTACAGGCGGAGAAAGGCTGAGAAAGCGGCGTATGATGAAGAGAGCATGTTGCTATCTGAGCTTGAATGGCAGAAGGCGGAGAGGGAAAGACTCCTGGCACTTCTCAACAAGCCAAAGAAGCGGACGTTGCTCCACGTATTGGGAGCCTCAATCACTGCTCTATGCGTGACGGTGCCTATCGTTACACTGTTCGGACTGCATCTGAAGAAGAAAAAGGATGTCGAAAAAGAAAGGCAGCGAATAGAGGACAGGCGAGACCGACTTGCCGAGCGCATTGGAAATTTGATACTCTTTGCCGGCAAGGTCCTAAAGCCGAGAGGGCGTAAGGGCAATCGGCGAAAATAAGTGACTGAAAAGTCAAAACAATTCGGTAATAACGGCAAACATAACGCTGTTTTACATAAACAATTCCGCGAGCTAACATAGCGGCAAAACATACTGATTTTAAAAGGAGAAAAAACAATGAACACAATGAAAAAAAGTGCTATTTTGATTCGTGTTATGGCGGTTCTTTCCGTCGTAATGATGTTCACAATGTGCTTTGTCGGCGGTACGTTTGCAAAGTACACAAGCAATGGTACGGGTACTGACAGCACTCGTGTTGCAAAGTGGTCCTTCAAAGTAGGTGAAGCCGACATTGCAACCAGCGACACATTTACATTTAACCTTTTCAACACTGTAAACGATACGAACGGTACAGGTGAGACCGATATAGATCCCACTGACGGCACCATCATCGCTCCCGGTACACAGGGTTCTTTCGCACTCGTTCTCACAAACGAGTCTGAGGTTACCGCACAGTACGCTATCGACTACACAGTAACCAATGATGACAGCATTCCCGTTGAGTTCTCTGTTGACGGCGGTAATACTTGGACAGATGAACTCGCTGACGTATCTGCAACTACTCTTGCAGCAAAAACCGGTACAACCACAATCACCGTTCAGTGGAGATGGGCATTTGAGAGGTATACGAAAGTTGATAAAGATGTAGTAACCACACCTGTTTCGGGTACAAAGTATTACACCAAGAGCGGTGAGAACTATGTTCTTGCCGAAGGTCTTGATTCTTTTGCCGCAGACACTGATTACTACACCATAGAGGATGCAGCCGACACCGCCCTCGGCATAAATGGAACTTATACTCTTACCGTTGCAGCAAATATAACCGCAACTCAGGTTGACTGATTAAATTTTCATGTTTAACTCTACGAGACAGAACGCTATGTTAGGAGCGTTCTGTCTCAATTGAGCAAATTCAAAACAATTGAGCAGATTCAAAACGGTATAAGGGAGACAGGGGGGAACACAGTGAAGCAAAAGAAAAAGAGAATATTTAAAATTGCGGTTCGGTGTATCCTTGCCGTCCTGCTTTGTGCCGTGATATATACCGCGGTGTTTTTTGCCGCGGTAAAAATTCAAAATCCAAATGCAGTCCCCATGCCCTTCGGCTTCGGCACGTCATTGGTCTTAAGCGGAAGCATGAGGCCCGAGATCACCGAGGACGACCTTGTATTCGTCACGAAGCCCACGGAGCTAAAGGTGGGAGACGTGGTGCTGTATAATACGGGCGAGAGCAACGTACTGCACAGGATAATCAAAATCGACGGCGATATGATAACAACTCAGGGAGATAACAACAACACTCCCGACAAGCCCTTTTCAAAAAGCGCGGTCTTAGGCGTATATTCGGGGAAAATTACGGGATTTGGAAAGGTCGTAAAATTCATTATTAACCCACAGTTTGTGATACTCATCGTATTTCTTTTGATAATGGCGGCGATAATCTGGCTTTTTGCCGAAGAGGATAAGGAACGCAAGCGGCTTAATAAGATAAGAAAAGAACTTGAAGATATAAAAAAAGAAAATGACGAATTGAGAAAAATGCTCTGAAAAATACATATTAAATTTGAAAACAACGGAAAGGAGGGGGGCTTTATGCTTAGGCAAAAGGTTAGCGCGTCCCGAAGATTATTGCGCACGGCGATAGCTTTATGTCTTGCCGCAATTTGTTTTACTTCGGTAGGCGTGTCGTTTGCAAAATATAATTCCGAGGCTAATGCCCATGACAGCGCGAACGCGGCTCTGTTTTCGCCCCTTCTCTCATCCGACGAAAATATAGACGTCTCGGGTATAAAAAAGCCCGGGGACGAGGTTGAAAAGACGTTCCGGGTACATAATTCCTCGGGAGGTAAGCCGTCCGAGGTGACAATGAAATATAAGATAATTCTGAAGACCACGGGAAATCTGCCCCTTATCTTCACTCTTCTTGACGGCGAAGGAACTGTTTTGAAAACATGGGATTGCGACGGGACAAGCGGAAAACAGGAGTACATATTTGAGAATAATTCGCTGTGTTTTAACGCCGAAACCTCCGAGCATCACGACTATAAATTGAAGGTTGAATGGCAAGGTGACAGAAAAGATGCCGATTTTTCGGGAATGACCGATGCCGTTTACCTTTCGGTGATCTGGGATCAGGTCGATTAAAACGTATTTGGAAAGAAAGGAGTCTTCTGCCACATGAAAAAGAGAATAATTGCGGTTGTTGTCTCCGTGGCACTGCTTATTTTGTCCGTACTCTGTGTCGTCCCCACGCTTGCCAAATACTCAACGGAGCAGGGAAAACAGTCGGAGATCAATTCTCCCGAGTTCTATTTTGCAAGCGACTCATTGAGCGAGAGCGTTCTTCCCGAATATAAGATCTACGGGAACAGCGTTTCGTTTGAGATCAGAAATTATATTGACAGCTTCAGAGTCAATAAAGAAGATATTACATACACCGTTTCCGCAACCGACGGCACACTCTCGTCGGGCGGCGGAACCCTAACAGGGGACACGAACAGTACTGACACGATAACGCTTACGTACGACGGAGAGGAAGCCGAAAAAGAGATAATTGTGACTGTCAGCAGCACTTCTCCTTACGTCAAGGAGTTAAAGGCAAAATTCATCTTCGCAAAGCCCTTTTTGAGATATGAAATAACCGATTCTGCCGGCAGTTATTATGCGGAGCTTTATATACATACGGCAGATACGGAACAGGTCGTTACGCTTAATTGGGATAAAGCGGAGCTTTTGATCGATGAAACCAACGACTATGTGATTGGGCATCTGAACGCGGAAAAAAACTCCGCATCCATAACGGTTCCTGCCTATACTACCGTAAAGATCGTGTTTTTCAAAAACGATATCACGAAGGACTACTCGTGCGACGTGACAAGGCTTGACGGCACCGTCACCATGTCGACACGGTCGGAATAAAAATCATACAAAACAAAAACCGAGGAAAGGAGGAATCGGGAATTTTTCATGCCTTGTGTCATGGAATATCCCCGCTTGAAAATGAAAAGCAAGAGAATAATATGCGGTTTTCTTTGCGCTTTGATGATTTTTTCCACGGCACCCGATTTCTGCCTTGTTGTAAGAGCAGAGGAAGGGGAGCTGCAAGGAGGGCAATCCAATATCGTCAACGGCAGCTTTGAGAATCCCAACAAAAAAAGCGAAGATTCCAAAAAAACAGGATATCTATACACACCGCAGAGTGAAATAGAAGGATGGGCAACCACGTCTACGACAGGAAAAATTGAGCTTGGCTGGCTGACGCCCGGCGGAACGTCACCCCACATGATTCCAACGGTTATAACAGAAATCGTCAGCGGAATCGGTGCATCCGACGGCTGGCAATTCGCGGAGACCATCGGCAATGAGCCGAGTACCCTCTATCAAAGCCTGTCTTTAGAGGCGGGAATGTCATATAATTGGACGGTGCATCACCGCGGCAGAAGCGGCGTTGACACGTTGGCACTCTTTTTCGTAGAGGACAAGGGTGTGAACTACGTAAAATCCGCCAAAGACGGCTCAGACCATTTTAATCAGATCGTTGCCTGGATGAAGGCGGCACCGCAAAGCATAACCGCACCGGCGGCAGGCGAAACGGTATCCTACACGGTATACACCACTGCCTTGAGTGCTAACGGCGCATTTACAGCGTCCGAGGGCGGTTACTTTTCCTTTAGCCCCGATGCGGAGCATACCGTCAAATTCGAAGTGCATCTGATGAGTACCGCAAAGACGGATTGGGGAAAGTATACGGGAAACTACGTGTCGGAAATCGACGGAAACGTGTTGTTTGCGCTGACCTGCTTCAAGTCGGATTCATCTTCGGAGACTTCGGGCAACTTAGTGGATAACCTCAGCTTCTCCAGCGTGTACGATAATAAAAATTTGCTTAAAAATCCCGGATTTGAGGATGCAGAAGTGACATCAGGCGGCTATAAATTTTTAAATGCGGCAAACCATTCCTCTCCGGTTGCTAAAATAGGTTGGTACTCCACCGCATATGACCGTTTGATAGAGATTGGTACGTTGAGAAATGGCACCGACTCGTACGGTCTCGGTGTGACATTTGATACGGTGACGTATAACGCACCTTCGATTCGGGACGGCGAGCAGTTTGCGGAGCTGAATGCGGACCAGGAAAGCTCGCTTTACCAAATCGTCGATACAGACCCCGGTAAAATGTATAAATGGAGCCTCTCCCACAGAGGCCGTGACGGACTTGACACCATGGCGTTGGTCATAGGACCAAACCAGCCCTATGCGCCCCAAAAAACAAGCGCAACAGCCAGAGACCAGCTGATGCAGATCGTGGACTGGCTATATAGTCAAAAAGACGTTGTGCTGGACATTCCGGAGCGGGGATGTAGCAACGAGATAAAACTGTATACGCCAAAGTTTAACGGAAGCGGCGGATTTGAGTTGAGCGAAAACGTATTCAGCTGGTATGAGGACGAAACGCATACCGAGGAGTGGTCTGTATGGATCATTTCTTCGGATAACTCCAAGTGGCATGACTACGGAGAAATCGAAGAAGGTGCTGCCTACAATTATGACTATATTGTGCCCAAAGGACAAGAAAACAGCATCTTCGGCTTCGTTTCGGTGAAGTCTGCGCCGAAAGCAAGTAACGGCCAATCAGACATCACCTACGGCAACTTTTTGGATAATATTGCGTTTAAGGAATATTACTATATCCACGCCAAGTTTGACGGAGATGAAAACTTTGGAAATGTAACAATCACGCCTGAAGATCCTGAACACTTTATCTCTACCGATTTAGACAGTAATGAGGTCGGATGGTCGCTTGCGGGCAGTAATATTACCGTCAGTTTCCGGGAGCAAAGCAGAACCTTTCTCGGGGCATACATAAACGGCGTATTTCATTCCAAGGATGATAATAAAACGAATAATCCGGATACAGGATTTTGGACTGTTACAGAGGAGGGAAAAGTCTATTCATTTACGCAAAGTACGGATAAGGCGCTAACCATCAAAGTAGTATATCAGGCAAAAAACGTCATTTATGACACGCGAAACAATTACACCTATCAATATGATCTGTCGGATCCCAATTCAGGCCGTGAGGTGCCGATGGGAATCGATCAGGAGGGGCACCTCCCGAAATACATCTCTCATGCACCCGTATCCGATGACGGCTGGGAGTTTCTCGGTTGGTGGTATGTTGAAACTGACGGCACCCCTCACTTAGTCGATGCGGTCCATAAGGTTCAATGTGATGAAAAAACGATTACCGATGAATCTACCGGAGATACTATCACAGTAACTACACTCAGCATATGGAAAAAAGGCGAGGGTGACGGAGAAAATGAGTTTTCGGTTCTCGTTGATGACGGCATAGACATCGGAGAAGGTATCACCTTCTTTGCGGAATGGAAGTACAGGCAAAGAGTCATCGCCCAAACCTATAACCTGAATAATTCATCCTATGACGTAAGTACCGAGGGCGGAGAGGTCGACGTTAAGATTGCCTTCACCGAGGATGCAAATCCGTCGGCTCCCACGGATTATTTGGTGGGAGAAGACGTTGTCGGTAAGGATATTTTCGCCGCCGCGGACGGTACGTATATCAACATAACCGCAAAGAACAAACCGGGCTACGTCTTCAACGGCTGGTACGATGGATCAGGTAATCTGGTCAGCAGAAACCCAAGCTATACGTACAAGGTCGTCGACGGCGGCGTATTAACTTATTACGCGCGCTTTGAGCTTTACGGCCATGACCTTACCGTAAACACCACCGTTGACGGTGAGGAAGACAAGTATTTTGCGGTCGATTGCATCTTTTCAAGTCTGCGTGAAAATCACTTGTATGCAATATCGGGCTTGGTATCGGATCAAATCTCCGTGAACGGAGAATCGGTGAATAATCCGACAATACTCCGCGCCGATGCGTCGGGAAACGCGCAAGTCACGATATACGTGAAAAACGGTGATTCTGCCGTTTTTGAGCACTTGCCCGAAAACTGTGTTTATTCCGTGAGTGTTAAGGAGAGCAGTAAGGAAGGGTACAGCGTCAAGGGTGAGGTTTCGACACAAAAGTTCGGTGCGGCGGATCTTACCATCGAGCTTGCATTGAAAAAATCAAAGCAGGATTCATGGATAGCCCCCGGAAAGCACTATCAGGATATTTTCGCACACATCAAGGGTGATATAATCACAATAACGCCCAAGAGTAGCTTTACGCTTTACGTTGAAACGGCGTATGACCCTTCGTTCTACACGGATCTGAGCGCGTCGCTCTGCTTCTTCAACGCGCAAGGCGAGGCTCAGTGCTTTGCCGAAGGCACGAGGATCTTGATGATAGATAAGTGCAATGAGGCTGATCCGAGCTTTTACTGCTTTATCGTCGCTAACGACTCAACGTCGGAAATTGCCCTCACGGACTTTACCGCCCTCGGCTCACAGAATATAAATTTCGAGCTTCCGTCAGGGGATAACGTTCAGGAGAATTTGCTGTTTGTCGTTGACTACGTCGGAACAACCAATGCCCCCAGCGGTAAACTATCGCTGGTTTACCGCAACGGCTCAGTCGTAACGATAAATCCCGCGGACCCCAAAGTGGCGGCAACCGGCAGTGATGCGACGTCCTTTACCGTGACGGCGCAAAACGAAAACGCCTCGGGTGTCGGACCGTTTGAGGTGAAGCTAACTATCTCGGAAAGCTCTCCCAATTTTAACACGACGTACACGGGATATGACGACGATAAATATTCGGTGAAGCTGTCGCTTGACGGCGGCACTCTGCCCGAGGGCGCTTATGCCGAGGTTAACGGACAGATATACCATTCATGTAATGGTTACATAATCGTCTCGCCGCTGAGTGCGGGCGAAATTACAGTGAATCTTTATTCACGCAATCCGCTTGTGGCCTCAAGTGGCGAAAAGGTTAAGATTAAGGCGGAGCTTTTGTCGGCGGTGTCGACCTCGGCGTCAATTCCCGTCGGAATTTCGGGGACAGTCGCGTTTACCTGCGTGAATCCCGAAGAATATGCGATGGACGCCGATATCGGTGGCAAGGTGTTGACACCGGGAAGCTCACAGGTCACTGTTAATCTGAATCACTCCGAAATCGATGACGTTAAACTCACGGTAAGCAAAAAGAACGGCAACGGGACATATAGCATAATGATTCAAAGCAAAGATCTCGGCTTGCCGACAAAAAATACCCCCGTGACCGTTAATCTCGGAAGCGGATTTAAAGCCGAAGCGGGCGAGACGTATGTTTTCTCCTTTGTCGGATATGCCGGCGGTGTCCCCGTTTGCAGTGATGATTGTTTTGCGGTTGGCGGTTATGAACAGTGAACGAAAGGTTTGTGCCTAACACCAAGCCACAGGGACAGGGGATGTGCTTTTTTGCTGACCCGGAAGGAAATATCATCGAGATTGGTTCTTGGAACAAGCCTTATGAGGAAAAGGATCTATAAAGTCAATAATTTCAACTAACTGCATATTAGAGCAAATAAGGCACAGCCCCACCTTCATGGCAGGGCTGTGCCTTTTCTTTAGGGATTCTATAAAATAAAAAATTATACCCCTCAAAAATTTGAAAAGCCGCAAGGAGACTCATTGCGGCTATTAGCCGCAGATTGACGGAGGCAGAGGGATTCGAACCCCCGTGGGCTTGCACCCAAACGGTTTTCAAGGCACAATAACCATGCGGATTTTAAGGGATTTTAGAAGACGATAACGGACGATAAAAGACGCTGAAAACCCAGTATTTACAAGGGTTTTCGGCTCTTTTTGCGTTCGAACCCAAAAATCCCTTACGCCATAAGGCGTATCGATTTCTAAAAATATTTCTAAAATTTTTTTAGAAATATTTTTAGAAATGTATACCCGTTTGTGTGGTTCCTGTAGCCGTATTTGTCGCGGTTGTTCCCTGTCACAGCATTCACAGTGCAAACATTTCACCGCTGTAATCAAAGAGTACCGCTCCGCCAAATCCGGATTGATAACTTGAGTATATTATAACACAAACCAACGAATATTGCAAGAGTGATTGGATTCTTTATCCCATTCAGTGAAAATTCGATTTATTCGCTGAATATCCGCTTTGTTCGCTGAATAGAGCGAATATTTTCAGATTACTTTTCCGCACTATTCCGCAATAATACTTGATTTTTGTCATTTTTTGTGCTATAATTAAAATGTATTATTGTATCTATCAGGAGAACAAGAAAATGCAAGAAATTAATTCGATTCCTGAGCGTTGGTACTCCACCAAAGAGATGTGCGCCTACCTCGGCGTAACACGTGATACCCTGCTCACTTGGATCAACGAAAAAGGCATGCCTGCACACAAAGTCGGTCGTGGATGGAAGTATAAACCCAGTGAGGTCGATGCGTGGATCAGGAGTGGAAAAGCAGCGGATGAATAATTACAGGTGTTGATATGGCTATCATTTTATGGGACAAATATGAGGCTGCAATATTACTTGAAGCGGTCTTGAGAATTGAGAACAAAGAAGAGAGCAAAAATGATGCCATTGAAAGAGTTTCCAGACAGCTTCGTTCTATGGCAAATAATCGAGGCTTATCTATTGATGATACCTATAGAAATTCCAATGGTATCTCTATGCAAATGACAGCAATGAAAGCGACAGCCTTTGATATTGATTGTAAAATGAAATCACACTCAAAGGTTTTTTGTGAGGTTGTCGAACTATATTATACTAACAAATCGGAATATAATGCCATCTTAAATCAGGCACACCATTGGATTGATTACAGCAAGGAGGAACAGCATATGACACGAGAAGATATTCATACAGTCCGTTCAAATCGGGATGCTTTTTCTTCTTGGATTCAAGCCAAACAAATCAAAAAACCTGCGCCTAACCTTATTATGATGGCCATTGACGAAGTATCTGAATATGCAATGGAACACAATGTATCAAAAGTTTCTGTTTGGGATATTTCGGACGAAGACAAGTTCAATGCGTTTAGAATAAAAATGCAAGCAATGAGATTGTTTCGCTTGTCCAATAAAAATGCGGCAACAATATTTGATATGTGTTGGAAGCACTACGTTGCTTTTTTGAAAGATAGAAAAAGCGAGGAAATTAGTGTCGTGGAAACTCAAGATACCAAGCCGAATGAGAATAACAATCACATAGCAGATAACAACGAACACAAAATAGACATTAATTCTTTTTACGAATGGATGACCACGAAGGCCAATATGGCACCTTCTTCTTGCAGAGCGTATACGTCATCTTTTCGCACCGCATGCGACTATGCACTATCAAATGGAATAACCTCTGAAAAACTATACGAGATTGCTGATGACGAAATTCTTAAAAAGCAAACAGAGACAATTCTACAAGATACGGCATTTCAAGATTATAATGCAGACCAGCACAATCGGTTTAGTGCGGCACTAAAAAAATATTTGGAATATCGCACAGGGGTTATTTTGCCACTATGCGTTCAAAAAGACGAGCCAACGCAAAATAACGTTCGCAGTTCTTACCGCAATCAAGTAAGAGCAGTTTTAAGAGATCATTATCCGTATGGTTTCCGCTTAGAATCAATCATTGATCTAAAACGTTTCAGAAGATATGCTGAAGAACAAAACGTAGCACTACCGGAATCTGATGACGATTTGAGAGTTGAAATTAGAAAAGTCGGAGTCAAAATAGACGATAAAGTGTACTTAATAGAGCAAGATACATTTGCATTTATCCGTAAGACTATCGAGGCTCTTGCTCTTGATGGATCTAAAATATTGTTCTATGACTGCATATATGATTCAGATGCTTCCGGTATGGAAGATCACTATATTACATCTGCAGATCAGCTCAAAGCAATAATGAAACAATGCAAGCAAAACATATTTGAGGATTTAGCGGAAATACATTTTGCCAAAAACTTTGTTTCATTGCTTGGCGAGCAGATGGAAAAGGACGCTGTAACTATTGAAATCCAGCGCATTTGGGGTGATAGCCAAACAAGTCGTGTTGATGAATTAGCGGAAAAGCTCCCCGCCATTCCCGAGGAATATATAAAAAGATATTTATCAGGAAGTGTATCTTTTGTGTGGATTTCAGAGGGTGTATATTTCAATATGCAACGATTTGTTATTACCGAGGATGAAAGAGTGTCTATTTTATCCTTCGTGTCAGAAGAATGTGACAATAAAGGATATGCATCCATCAGTGATGTACCTTTTGGAAATACAGAAGAAGAAAATTACGAGTTGACAACAGTTGGTTTACAGGAGGCTGTTTACAACGCAGTGCTGTTAGACCAGTACCATTTGAACGGAAAAATTCTGACCAGAGATAATAAATCGCTGGATGTCGTTGCATTGGCAAAGCAATATCTTGTCGGCAAAAATGAATGCACATTCGATGAGATGGACAAAAAGGTTGAAGAAATTGCCGGCACCAGATACAGATATATGGCATACGACGCGCTTTATAGCACAATGGTCAGAGTTGACAAAAATCGTTATGTAGCACATCAGTATGTGAAATTCGATGTTGAGGCGATTGATGAAATCCTATCCGAAATGATAAAAAACAAATTTCTTGCTATTAAGGAAATTACATCATTTGCTTTGTTCCCGATTTGTGGGTTTCCTTGGAACCATTACTTGTTGGAAAGTTATTGCTACTCATACAGTAAGAGATTCTGCTTAAAAGTTGTTGGCTTTAATGATAAAAATGCAGGAATCATTGCTGAAAGCAATGTTACTGACGGATACAATGAATTACTGGCGCAGGCAGCTGCGCGTGCGAAAATAGAGCTTGACACGGAGATTGTTGGACAGTACTATTTTGAAACCGGATACATGGGAAAACGCAGATTTGCCGATCTGGAATCAATAGTAGAACGTGCAAAAGCAATAAGAGAGGATCTATAATATGTATTCATATACCTTTGATGTGGAGACTGGCGGCATACTGCTCAATTCCACTCCCACCAATTTTTCAAAAGAACCCAGACCAGTATATGCAGCAGAAATGGATATACTCGGATTTGAGCAATATTGGGAGTATGATAAACAAAACGATATTCCTTATATGTGGGCAGAATCCACAGCCTATTGGTATAGAGGAATCAAAATTGCGACAATAACAGGCGGAGACCTCTACACCGCCCCGAAATTGCAACCCGCAACAGATGAAGAAGGTCGAATTGCTTTCGGTAAAGAAAGCGGTGCGATATTACAACCTATTGATATTTCTTCTATGTGCGCGAAGAACAAAGATCTTATGACGGTCATTGAAGACAGTACTGTTAAGCGCATCGTGAAAGAATACGAAAAATTCAAAAAGAGATTAGATATTTTCCATGTTGCTTTTTCGGGCGGTAAGGATAGTTCCGTTCTTTTGGACTTGGTGAAGAAAGCGCTTCCTAAAGGTAGTTTTGTTGTCATTTTCGGAGATACTGGAATGGAATTTCCAGACACATATGAAGCTGTAGAAATTACGCGTCAACAATGTGAAATCGACGGGACCCCATTCTATACAGCGAGGTCGCATTTTGATCCTCACAGAAGTTGGGAAATATTTGGACCACCCGCAAGAGTACTCAGATGGTGTTGTAGCGTTCACAAAAGCACACCGCAAACCTTAAAAATGCGAGAATTGGTGGGAAAAGATGATTATACCGGACTTGATTTTGTTGGAGTAAGAGGAGCTGAAAGCGTTTCACGTAGTCAGTATGGGTACGAGGGCTTTGGAAAAAAGCAGAAAGGACAATATAGTTTCAACCCTATTTTAGAGTGGACATCAGCCGAGATATGGTTATATATCTTAGACAACGGACTACATGTAAATTGTGCTTATAAAAAAGGCAATTCGCGTGCCGGCTGTTTGTTCTGTCCTATGAGTGGAGGAGTTAGTGACTTCTTTAGAAGAACATCATATACGAAAGAAATTGATTCATATATTGAACACATAAAGCATTCGTATAACTCCAAAGATGTTAAACAAGTGAATTCCTATCTAATGAACGGCGGTTGGAACGCTCGTAATAATGGAAGAAATCTGGCTGATAATCCATTTAGATGTATAGAAAACACCGCAAATAAAAAAATAACTATCACCGTTATCAAGCCTAATGCTGATTGGAAAGAATGGATTAAAACTATAGGCATTCTTTCCTACGATGAAGAGTCGTATTGCATCACATTCGAGGGAAACACTTATTCGTTTACTGTTGAAGATAATTCCAAAGGGTATGTAGTTTCCATAGATGAATCAATTGCAAAAAGCAATCCGAAATTCATAAAATTGTTTAGGCAGGTATTTCGTAAAACGACCTATTGCGTTGGTTGCCAAGTATGCGAAACAAATTGCAAACATGGCTCTATAAAATTCATAGACGGTAAATTGTCAATCACTGACTGTATTCATTGTTATCAGTGTCACGATATTGATAGTGGATGTCTATTATTTCATTCATTACGTCATCCACAAGGAGGAGG
The DNA here is from genome assembly GCA_051867975.1 of Eubacteriales bacterium. Classification (GTDB taxonomy): domain Bacteria; phylum Bacillota; class Clostridia; order Oscillospirales; family CAG-272; genus SVTX01. Next base: position 18,825 of record JBJDZM010000101.1, read on the forward strand.
AAAATCCATGAAAAGCTTAAACTCATTTGCGGACCACGCACCAAAAAGAGACTGGTTGGTATCATTTTTTGAACTTAAAGAGGACTTTTTCACCGAGCATACACTCGGTCCTATGATGTATGATATGTTCAGACGTTTCCTCAAGGATGCTGGACTTAACGAAAAAAATCACTTCACAAAGTTTGCTGAAATGATATCCGAAATGGGTTGGGAGACTGACGTAGCCCTTGGGTTGATTATGGTAAACCTTGCTTATGAGAATCCTCAAATTGCGTGGTATATCAACAATATGGATATTGGTTATTTCTATGAGAGAAGTCAAATTGAAGAATTATTGATTTCCGCAGATGTCAAACCCAAAGATGCTAAATCAATTGTAAAAGCATATAAGCGAATTATGGATACTCCGTTTGGCACTAATCTCAATTTTGGCTATGTGACAGATGACGATGATATGGTTCGAACAAAATGGTCTGTAACCGATAATCGAGTTTTGTTGTACGCACTCTACAAATTTGTTGAGGTTTGTAATTTGGACAAGGAATTTCACCTTTCATATCTGTTTGATGAGTCGGTTGAACGAGATGGTGTCAGCCCTGTAAGAATGTTCGGTATATATGACGAAGAAGAATTAAAGTCAAAATTACTCGGCTTATCTTCCGCATATCCAGAATTCATAAATGCAGCTTTTGCAAACGATTTGAAGACTATAACATTACGTGATAAAACATCCAATGATGTATTAGCACTTTTCAAGGAGGACATGTAATATGCCGAATAAGTATTGCGACTATTTTGACATAAACGAAAGGTATTTCCCCTGCGTTGATGAATCCGCAATCAACAGCGGTGCAGAATGGACAGATACATACCCTCATGAAACATTTATTGAATTACTAAAATGTTTGGAAAGAATGCTTGGTGGAAATACCAATCGTTCTGTATGGATTCATGGTGCATATGGTACCGGAAAATCCAAATGCGCGCTTGCTGTCAGAAGAATTCTTGAATTGCCCGAGGCAGATGTCCGAAATTATTGGAACACCTATGATCCTTTGAAGAAAAACCCAGCTTTGCTTGAAAAACTTTTGGGGCACAAGGAAAGAGGAATTGTAACAGCATACCGTTACGCATCCGGAAACATCAGCACACCGGAACAGCTTTTCCTCGCAGTTCAAGAAAGCATCAAAAAAGCATTGGATGAGCAGAACGTTTCTTACAGAGGCGAAAACACTTTGAAACAAGGTGTTATTGAATGGTTGCAAGACGAATCGCATAATGCGTTTATTAATAGCCTACTAAAAAAACCGGAGTGGGAATCTGCTTTTGCACAATCCACGGCAGACGAGATTATCAATTCCCTGAAAAAGAGCAGTGATGTGTCAAAATTGATGGCAAACTTGTTTAAGCTCGCCGCCAAAGAAGGTATAACCGCGCTGTCACTTACTGCGGACAATCTCAAGGATTGGATTTTGGATATCATCAATAAGAACGAAACCAAAATTGTTTTGATTTGGGACGAGTTTTCGGACTTCTTCCGTCAGAACAAGAATTCGCTCAGTGAATTCCAGAAGCTTGTTTCCATTTGTCAAGAAGCCCCCTTCTACTTTGTTATTGTTACACATCCTATCACTTCTTTGAGTAGCAGTGATGATTCGTGGAAAATTGTACAACAACGCTTCGATAAAGTTGAAATTACGCTTCCTCCCAACATTGCATTTGAATTGATTGGACATGCATTCAAACCCAAACAAGCGGCTTTGGCAAGCTGGAACGAAATGGTAGACGGCCTTGATGGCATCATTCCCTCATCGCGCAAGAATATTATGAAAGCCGCCAACGTATCAGACGAAGCAACCATGAAAAAAATGCTTCCGATACATCCTATGGCAGCATTAGTATTAAAGAATATTGCGACAGCATATCAGGCAAACCAGCGTAGTATGTTCGACTTTATCAAGACGCCTAAAGATCTTGACACAAGAGCATTCCAATGGTTTATTCAAAACTACGGTCCCGAAGATGACCGTCCGTTCTTAGCAGTTGATATGCTTTGGAACTTCTTCTATGAAAATGGCAGAGATTATCTATCTTCTGATATCAGACTGATTTTGGATACCTTTCCTCAGCAATCTGCCTTGAATAGCAAGGAAAAGATTGTTCTTCAAACTGTGTTGATCATGCAAGCAATCGACCAGAGGCTTGGCGGCACCGTTGATATTCTTAAGCCTACCGATCAAAGCCTTGGATATGCTTTTGAAGGTGATAATTCCGGCTTGGAAAGCGGATACAAGGGCATCGTAAAAACACTTGTAGATAAGGGAATTCTTATTGCTACACCTATTGCAGATGGTAAAAAGGTCTACAATGCTGCCGTTCTTGCCGGAGATGGTGCAAAAATAGAAGGTTATAAAAAAGATATCAGGGACAAGTCTACCACACGCAGATTGGTTGATGAAGGACCTGATATTGCGGGAGCATTAAGCTTAACTCCTGCATTAAAACTCAGATATGCGCTCTCTATTGATCCCGGATATTTACCGGTCGTAACAATGACTGACTTCACTAAGGCAATGGAAAGTTTAAAGCATAAGGAGGCAGGATGGCATTTCCACGCTGTGTTGGCGGTTGCGAAAACTGAAGATGAAGCCCAAAGCTTCCGCAACCTTATTAAAAAGACTATTGCAGACGAAGCATATAAGAATATCGTAGTAATCGATGCTCTTTCCACACCATTGGGATTAGAGGAATTCGAACACTATGTAGAGTTTAGTGCGATGTCTCTGTATTATCAAGGCAACAACAATCAGCAATCCAAGGAAAACAATAAGAAAGCAAAGGATGTCTTAGAGCGCGATTGGAAAGATCGTATTCATGATGGACAATTCATCGTATATACATATGCAGAACAAAATGGCGAAAAGGCAGTCGGTGCTAATGCAGTACATACCATCTTGCAGACAATTGTTTTGACGCGTTTCCGTCATGTGTTCGATTTCACAAAGAATTTGACTGAAACGCAGTTGAAACTAACGCAAACGAAGCAAGTGGCTCGTTACGGCATAGACAACGCAGATGTCAAGGGACTCATTGCCGGTTGTGAAAAATCAGTTCTTGCAAAGGTGTGGAATCGCGCGGAATACTGGACTGCACCGGAACTTTCGGACGAGCATATCGTAATTATCAAAAAAGACATCGATAAGATGATTTACGCCGCATTCAAGGATACCGGTAAGATAGCTATTGGCGACATTTACGATTATCTTGAAGGTACATATGGTTTCTCACCATGTAATATGTCTGCATTCGTATTTGGCTTCTTACTGAAAGAATATAGCCGTGATCCCTATCGTAGCATGAATGCTGAAGGACATAGAGATTCTATGACTCCCGAAAAGTTGTCTGAAATGATTGGCAACTATATCGGTAAGGCAAATGCTAAACCCACATACATTGTCAGCCTGACCGATGAAGAAAAGGCATTTTATGAATTGACGGAGCATGCTTGGGGTATAACTCCGAATCTGTGTACGTCGCCAAATCACGCAGGCTCTTTGATTCTTTCGAAAATGCGAGAGTTTGCATATCCCGTATGGTGCTTGGAAGAGGTAGACACTAACGGTGTGTACGATTTGGTAAAAATGTATATGGAACTTGTACAGAACACCGGTGACAAGCAACATGACATTGCCAACAATATCGGAAAAATTGCGATGCAACGTCCTTCGTCGGCAGATAATTTGAAGGCTTTGCTCACCGCAGATAACTGTATCAAGGGAATGAAGATTTTCTTGGAGCACTTTGAGAATCGTAAGCTGTTGAATATTGCGAAAGAAATTGGTGCTACCGATTCTGTCCTTGGCGATATTAAAAAGTTGTTTAGCGTTCAATATTCAGCACTATGGATTGGTACTACCGGTGAGGATGAAATTCGCAAATTAACGGTAGAGTATTCTGTAATTAAAGCAACGAATCTGTTGCTTAATGTATCTACTCATTCCAAGGACGGAGCATTTAAGCAATGGCGTGAGACCTTGAAATTCATTGGAATTTCGTGTGAAGCGGCGAGAACAAAACGCCCTGCTCTCGATAAGTTCTTCTATTATCTGCTGAAAATTGTCAATCTTGAGGACATGCTTCCCGAAAATATGCGCTCGTTCCTCGACGAGATGACAAACCACAGCACAGAAATCAGAGAGGTTCTCGGCAATACACTTGGCTTGTTCGTAGAGTTATACGCGCCGTACCTTGAAGGATTTTCGCTCACAGAGTGTGAAGAGATTAAAAATTCTATTACAGTCGATATGTTTGTTCTTTCTTCAACGCAAAGTAATGCGACCGTGAAGAAAGCTGCGGATGACTATAAGAAAAATCAGATCAAATCCAAACTGGCACAGATTTGGAGCGAGAATACCGGTGGAACAAAGAACCCAAGAGCTTGGTCTGAAAAATATCAAACACCTATACTTTGCTTAATTTCCGACGATATTTACAGTACTGCCAAAAAAGCATTCGCTACGCTAAACAGCAATAACGCGAGCGAATCCGAAATTAAAGCAGCATTGGAATTTATTGAAGGAGCTACGTTCTTTAGCGATATAAACAACGAAGAATTCCGTAATTGCAAGTTTATGGAGAAGATTGTTGGCGATTACGCTCATCTGCTTACTGATATCAACAAGATCCGAAATGCTTTGGATTCTCTTGGTATTGATGCTTATGAGTGGTCTGACAATCCTGCAGTAAAGAACAAAATCAAAAACATGGCCGCAGTTGAATATAACGCAGGCGGCAGTGACAAAGCCATAAAGACGATTGATGGGATGGATAGCGAGCAACTTAGAAACTGGTTGAAGCAACTTGCTAAAAAAGATATCGATTTGGGCGTAAAAATTATTATAAACGGAGGAAAATAATCCTATGTTGTGTATTCCTATAGAAAACTATCTAAAAACTCCACAAGGGTTACCGTTTTTCTGTTCTGTGGGAGACGATGAATACTGCTCGTTTTTGGGAAACTTAAAACAAGCAGGGCTCAAACTCATCAGAGTAAGTGACTTTTGCTCTAAGGATGATAAGTTCCCGGATTTAGATGAAATGATCGATTATTTCAGAACGGCAGATGTTGACTATAGGGATAACAAATATGTTGTTGTCGGGTTGGGCGAGTATCTCGCCCTTCGCGGCACAGAGGAAATTACAACCGAACTTAACAGATTAAAGACAACAACGTTGGGTAATGCGAGAGTAGTTCTGTTGTTGCGTGGAATAAGTTCTTATGTTACTGAACTCGCCGCTAATGACAAAAAACTGACCGGTCAAGGTCGTGTTTATATAAGTTCTCAACCATTTACAGACCTTGCCGCAACCAATGTAACACACGATGTAGGGATGGTTCCTCAGAAGGGTATAAAATGGCTATTAAGGGATTACGAGGATGGAACCTCAGGAAATATTCTCTTTAGTTCAGAAAGAGTTTTTTCCACATCAATCATTCCCGTTTCTGTTATCTCCGGAGCATATTCAGCACTCAAATACTCCATCAAAGATATGCCACTTCCAGAGCAATATGGAACTGACGAATTATGGGAAAATCTTTTGAAAGAATTGCAGAAAAAAGCGTATTCACTTAATGCGGTTCTTGAAAGATATGGGGTTGAAGATGATTTTGAGGACGATATTTACATCAAATGCAGTGGAGTACAGTTTAAAAATTGGCTCTATTTTATATCCTTAAAAATCAATTCTGAACGAATTCAAAATGCATATTTGGCGTGGGTTGCAAAAGAAACAGAAAATTGGAATGAGCTCAGGACCAATCTTTTGATTTTCATCACGAAAATAAAGCATACAGACAAATCGTTCAAAAAAATGTACGACGAACGCAAAAAACTACTGAAGGAATTTCCAGATTCTGATATAGCAATTTTCATAAAAGAAAATTCCATTGAGCCGACGGAAGAAATATATCGCTTAACTGACAACACTCAAATTGAAAGAAGACAAATTCTTTCGTGGGTGGCACACCACAAATGGGATGAAGCTTATGCATATGTGTATCCCCTGCTATCTTCGTATTTGCAGAAATTCATCTTCGATTGTGGATCTCTATCAAATGAGTTAACCACATATTTTGAACAATATAAAGCCCAAAAGGTGGCTAACCAATTAAATGATGCCTTCTTAGCTCAGGTGGCGGATTGGGGCAAAACATATAAGTATTCCCGAATCCAAACAAGAGATAATGCTATTAAAAGCATCCCCGATCGTTATTCCTCCTTTTTATACTGGATAGATGCGTTGGGCGTTGAGTATTTGGCTTTAATAGTTGAGTTAGCAAAAAGAAAAGGATTATCCGTACACATTGATATTGGACGTGCCGAACTTCCTTCCCTTACCGAGTACAACAAAAGCTTCTATGAAAATTGGGATGGTATAGACAAATACAAAGAGGAAGCACTTGATGATATTAAGCACAACGATAAGGGTGGATTTTTCTTTACAAGTTGCGAAGATCCTATCCATTTGGAAAGCGAAATTGCTGTTATAGAAAAAGCAATTAATTTCGCAGCAACTAAACTGGCAATGCGAGAGTGCAAAAGCTTTGTAATAACGAGCGACCATGGCGCGTCTCGTTTGGCGGTAATAAAGCGCCAAGAAGAAAAATACAGCACCGAAACTGGTGGCGAACACTCTGGAAGATGCTGTAAGGCCTTTGAAGGATGCGACCTCACAAACTGTGTTGAAGAAAAAGGATATTTTGTATTGACTGACTATGGTCGTTTTAAGGGTAGCCGTGCGGCAAATGTCGAAGTGCACGGTGGTGCTTCCTTAGAAGAAGTTCTTGTCCCAATAATTACATTGAAGCTCAAGAAGCAAGATGCTGTAGATATTCGCGTTCTCAATAGCGACAATATTCAAGCAGACCGCAAAAAAGGGACGACCGTTCAAATATACATTTCCGATGTTGATAATCCCAAGAGCATCAGCATCGTAATAGGAAATACAAAATATAAAGCAGTTGGAGACGATTCCACTCATTACACAGTTCTGCTGGAAGACATCAAGCGTTCCCAAACATGCAAAGCAGATATATACGACGGGGATAATCTCCTTGGCAATGTTGAATTTAAGATAAAGGGCAAATCGGGAAATGTGGACTCTGGATTCGATTCGGAATTTGACGATTTTTGATAAAGAGGTATAGTAATGGAACTGGTTGAAAAATTAAAAGATTGTTTTGATGAAATGCTGGTTTATAAAGATTTGAAAAAGACAAACTTTTTCTCTTCGTTAAGTTTGCCGGCTTTCATGAGAGACTGGTTGTTAAAAAAATTTGAGGATGAAGACGGTAATTTTGACAAAGATGAATTGTCGCGCTTCGTGAAAAAATTTATTCCTCGAAAAGACGACTGGAATGCAATAAAAAATCGCATCATCATTGAAAAAGAGAAAGTCAAGTTCCTCGCAAAAATATCTATTAATATTGATATTAAAACAGGAGAAGTTTCTTTTTCGCTGCCTGACTTTGGGCTTGGATTCAAAGAAACTATAATTGAACCTGAAGTGTGGGAACGTTGCAAGGATGATCTTGTTAGAGGGCAGGATGTTTGGGGAATGGTTGAACTCGGATATCGTGCTCCGGATGACTTTGATTTTGAATTTGAGTATGAAAAAAAATCAAGCAAATCACGTGATGGCAAGCAAGGCAAGATAAAGCTCGTTTCTTTTAAAAACTTCTGCCCGTACAACATTGATTTGGACGAATACAAAGAAGCGCGAAAAGAGTTTGAGACTTCAGAGTGGATCGATGTTGTATTGGGGGCAGTAGATTATAACGCCAGTGGATACAAATCGGAGGAAGAAAAACTCACTATGCTCACTCGTCTTCTCCCCTTTGTTGAGAAGCGATTGAATCTTATCGAGTTAGCTCCCAAGGGTACTGGAAAATCTTATCTGTTCGGAAATATCAGCCGTTTTGGATGGCTTTCCAGTGGCGGTGTTATGAGCCGTGCTAAGCTTTTTTATGACCAAAGCAAACGACGTGAAGGCCTTATTGCGGGTAGTGATTTTGTAACATTGGATGAGGTGCAAACCATTTCATTCACAGATACTGATGAAATGCGCGCTGCATTGAAAGGTTATTTGGAACAAGGAAACTTCACTGTTGGAGATTACAAGGGTGTTGCTGATGCAGGTATGGTTCTTTGCGGTAATATTCGCAAAGAAATAATGGATGCAGATGGATATAGCAATATGTTTGTTGAACTGCCTGTAGTTTTCCATGAATCTGCTCTTATTGAACGTTTTCACGGCTTTATTAAGGGTTGGAATATTCCAAGAATGAACGATGATCTCAAAGTTAATGGTTGGGCGCTGAATTCGGAGTATTTTTGCTCCATTATGCATGAACTTAGAAGCGATATGTCTTACCGTGCCATTGTAGACGAATTGGTCATTGTTCCCGATGGAGCTGATACCAGAGATACCGAAGCAGTCAAAAGAATCGCAACCGCATACTTAAAGTTGTTGTTCCCACATGTTCAAAGTGCAAAGGATATTAAAACACGTGATTTCAGAAGATATTGTTTAACAAGAGCAATCAAGATGCGTGATACAATTAAATATCAATTGGGTTTGTTAGACAGTGAATATGCCGGAAAAGATCTTCCCGTTTTTGATGTAAGAGAGGATGTCGCAGAGTAATTATGGAAACAAAAAAATGTTATGTTTGTGGCAAATCCCCGTTAAGCAGAGATGAAATTGGGATTACCAAAAAGCTTATCGACAAAAAAACAGTCAATTTTTATTGTTTAACGTGTTTGGCAGAATATTTTGAAGTTGACGAGGACGAGCTTCTGGCAAAAATCGAAGAATTCAAAAATGAAGGCTGTACATTGTTCAAGTAAGGAGCCAACTATCAAAAAGTCAATAGGAAAAAGCAAAAAAGATAAAAAAATA
>JBJDZM010000102.1:0-9236 GCA_051867975.1 Eubacteriales bacterium
ATTTCCTCTTTTCCATAGCTTACTTTTCCTCCTTATTTTTCGGTAGAGCCGGTACATTTATTTTTGTGCAGAAGCACTTGATTCCTTTCATTAAATGACCGTTTGCAAAATTCACAAAACCTTGTGCGAAATTATATGGAAATCCTTTTCCTCCCGACATGGACATCGTTGTTATGGAATTGCTTTCGAGTATGCGTTGTAAAAACAATGCGCCCTTGATTTTGTTGTCGCGCTCCGCCCCCTCAGGAAGTTTTCTCGCTGCCCTCATATCCTTTTTAGCAACCGAAAGCACGGCGTTATAAAGTATCTTACCCATCAACGAAGCAGATTTCATATCGCTGAAACGGCTTTCAAGACGTATGGGCTTTTTCGGGGGGATTTCGGGAATCTTCAATCCCGACATATCTTCGAATACGCCGTCCGTCACTTTATCAAAAGCAACTGCGGAATAAATCGTGTTGGTTTCATCCGAATACGGCATAACAGCTTTGTCGTCCTTGATATTTACGGTTTTACTCAAACGCACGGTCTGACAGTCGGAGCAGAGCTGCAATTTATATTCGCCCCTTTCTGTCACCCATCGGTCTTCTTTTACATTCCAATAGCGCAAATCATCTTTCTTTACTACAATTTCTGCCCGTTTGCTTTCTCCCGCTTTCAGATAAACTTTTGTAAAGCCTTTGAGTTCCTTTATCGGCTTGAACACGCCCTGCGGAGCTTTTACATACAACTGCACGATTTCCGCACCGTCGTAATTTCCGATATTCTTTATTTCGCAAGATACTCTGTATTCTTCGCCGCTCTCTTCGACTTGCATATTGCAATAATCGAACGCAGTATATGAAAGCCCGAATCCGAAGGGATAGCGAACCTCCTTTTCAGCCGTGAGATAGTAGCGGTATCCGACGAACACGCTCTCCTTATAAACTTCATTTATGCCTTTTGCAAAGTCAGCGCCTAAAGGCACATCTGCATAGCTCTTTACCCAGGTTTCGGCAAGTTTTCCGCAAGGTGATTTTACACCGAAAAGCAAATTGTATGTAGCCTCACCGCCGTTTTGCCCCGGAAGATACATATTCAGTATTGCACTCACTTTTTCCGCAAAAGGCAACTCCACGGGCGAGCCGCCAAACAGCACTACGGCAATCTTTTTATCAGCTTTTATCAACGCGTCGATTACTGCAAGCTGATTTTCGGGCAGGCGCATATTCTCCCTGTCGCCGCCCTCGCTTTCAACGTAGTCGGTAAGCCCTGCGAACACGAGAATACGGTCGTGATCTTTTGCGGCGGCAACCGCTTCGGCAATGAGTTTTTCATCGGGCGCAAGAGCGTTTTCCGCATAACCGCGGCAGAATTTATAAGTTACCTTCCGCATGTCGAACGCGGTCCTCGGCGTTGTGAGATACGTCGGGTTTATCATAGAACTGCCTGCGCCTTGATAGCGCATTTTATCGAACAAGTCGCCGACAATAAGCAATTTTTCGTTTGGTCTTAACGGCAATATTCCGTCGTTTTTCAAGAGAACCGCGCAGTCCTCAGCAATTTCTGCGGCAAGAGCATTGTGCGCCTGCCAATCAACCGCCGTTCCCTTCGGGTTATTTTCGTAACGCCCAACGAGGCGCAGGATATTTTCCACCGCCTTATCCAAATCTTCCGTTTTTAGCGTTCCGTCCTTTACCGCATCTGTTATCCATTTGCGGCAGATCGCCGTGTCGCCCGGCATTTCCAAATCAAGTCCTGCCGCAACGCCTTTTACCCTGTCGTGCGTTGCGCCCCAATCGGACATGACCGCGCCGTCAAAGCCCCATTCTCCGCGCAGAACGTCGGATAAAAGCCACTTGTTTTCACTGCAATATTCGCCGTTGATCTTATTGTAGGCGCACATCACGGTGTGCGGCTTGCTTTCCTTTACGATGATTTCAAAAGCCTTCAGGTAAATCTCGCGTATGGCGCGCATATCGCAAATACTGTCCCCCATAAAACGGAAGTTTTCCGCATTGTTAAGCGCAAAGTGCTTTACCGAAACGCCAACGCCTTGACTCTGCACTCCGTTGACTTCCGCCGCGCCGAGCCTGCCTGCAAGCAAAGGGTCCTCCGAAAAATACTCAAAGTTTCGTCCGCATAATGGATTGCGCTTGATACATACGCCCGGTCCGAGCAGAATGTTTATCCCGTAATGCAACGCCTCTTCGCCTATCGCTACACCCATTTTATATGTATTTTCGGGATTCCAGCCCGAAGCCGTCGTCGCCGCCGTTGGAAACGCGGTTGCTCTCTCGCTGCCCGTGACGCCGTTGTCGCCGCCTTCCTTCTGAACGCGCAGACCGTGCGGCCCGTCAGACATTCTGACCGACTTTACGCCCTGCCTCGGAACGGGGTTGGTGTACATAAAGTCCGTCCCCGACAAGAGCGCAGTCTTTTCTTCAACCGTCAATTCGGTCAATACTTTTTCAATATCCATAAAACAATACTTCCCTTGCATTTTATATTTCGATTATAACACGTTTTTTGAAATAATACTTGCAAAATTGTATGAAATAGTTTATAATTGTATTGTCTTTAAGGGGGATAGCGTGAAAGTTACTTCTATTTGAAGGTGAAGTAATCTGTTTCACGCACGAATTTTGCTTTGCAAAATTCACTGATTACTATTTGTGCTGCCGCAGAGCGGCAGAATGGGGGATTAGCGTGAAAGTTACTTCTATTTGAAGGTGAAGTAATCTGTTTCACGCACGAATTTTGCTTTGCAAAATTCACTGATTACTATTTGTGCTGCCGCAGAGCGGCAGAATGGGGGATTAAAATGGAAAATCTTGATTTGAATTATCTTTGCACGGTAATAGGCAATCTTACAGGTATTCCGATCCGCACGTATGAAAACAACAAACAAGTGTTTTATCACTCGTTTGTTAAGTTGTCAAAAGACCCTATCCTCGCGTATCTTTCCGATATTCTTGCAATCGAAGCGCATATAGGCTATTTTATTACACCGTATTTTAATTATTACGGCGTGGTAAATTGTCCGCCGTATAAAATCGTTATAGGCCCGACGAGGCAGTCTGTTGCAAACGACCGGGACATTAAGGAATTGGCGTTCAAGTGCGACGTTGCCCCCGACGACGTAGAGGAATTTGTAGCGTCCATGAAATCCATCGTGCAAATGCCGCTTTCAAGTATTATACAAATTCTTTGCACTTTAAATTACGTTATGAACGAAGAAAAATTATCTTTGGAAGATATAACGATTTACGATGCCGAGCAACGAGACCTAAAAGTAAAAATAGAAACCGAACGAGCGAATATAAGCCTTCATTCCGAGTTTGGAAACATTCAATCGCAACAAGCCGTCCACAACACGCTTGCCCTCGAACAAACGCTTGTCAATATAGTACGTAAGGGCGACACCGCGGCTCTTCGGGAATGGATAAAAAACGCCCCCGCTGTGCGCGGCGGCATACTTGCATCCGATGGACTCCGACAGATGAAAAATACGTTTATCGTAACGGCAACTCTTATATCCCGTGCCGCTATTCGCGGCGGAATGAATATAGAAGACGCCCTATCGCTTTCCGATGCCTATATCCAAAAATGTGAGCTTCTTTTCAGCGCCGATCGCATAACAAACCTTCAATATCATATGGTACTCGACTACACCGAGCAGGTTGAGAAGCTCCGCAACGGGAAATCGCCGTCCAAGCTTGTTATCTCCGTCAGTAATTACGTTCAGCACCACCTGTCCGAGCCTGTCGACGTAGAAGCCCTTGCAAGATCCGTCTTTCTGAGCAGGACGTATCTGGCGGCTAAATTCAAAAAAGAATCGGGTATGACTCTTACCGATTTTATCCTGAGGGAAAAAGTGGAAGAAGCAAAACGACTTTTACGTTACACCGATAAACACGCAACAGCCATTGCCGCCTATCTGGGCTTCTCATCTCAAAGCCATTTTACAAACGTATTCCGCAAATACACAGGCAAATCCCCAAACGAATACAGAAAAATTCACAACAGATAATAAACCATCCGACTTTTCCCCGAGTTTGCATATAGCTTGCAACAAAATTTATTTCAGAACCGAAACAAAAAAGCAACCGGAAATCCGATTGCCGTTTTTGATGCGGATGAAGGGACTTGAACCCATATGAAATTGCTTTCACTGGAACCTGAATCCGGCGCGTAGTGAAGCGGCGCGACGGTAGTGAATGACAGTCCGGTGGACTGTCAGAGCCGGAGCGTGACCGAGCCGCAGCGAGACCTGCCAATTCCGCCTTGCAGAAAACAAAAAAGCAACCGGAAATCCGATTGCCGTTTTTGGTGCGGATGAAGGGACTTGAACCCATATGAAATTGCTTTCACTGGAACCTGAATCCAGCGCGTCTGCCAATTCCGCCACATCCGCAAAAGACAGTGCATTTATGCATTTCTGCTCAGCAAACGAGATTATATCACACTTTTTCGCTCTTGTCAATACTTTTATTCCAAAAATATTTGGTACGGCGAAAAATACAGGTCCGGATGCCATGGTTCAGGAAATTTCGGTTTCCTTTAATGCGCTTGCAAACAGACATATTGAAAACACGTATATTCCGAGTCCCGAGGAGATGCGCAGCATCATATAGAGTGCTGTCGTCCACAATACGAGCGCGGAGAATGCCGAAAAGATATCGATGAGCCGCTCGGCGGCTCTCTCTCCGAAAAAGTGCGCCGCGAGGCAATAGGTCATTCTTCCCCCGTCAAAAGTCTTGACGGGTAAGAGATTCAGCAAGCCCTGCAAGAAAGACGAGAGCATCACGAAGCTCAAAGCTCCTATTTCCGACACCTCGTCCTCAAACAAAAACGCTATGCAATTCTCCGCCGCGGCGGTCAATGTAACACCTTTGCTCAAAAAGAAAAGCATTATCGCCGTTATGCTCAAAAAATTCGCAAAAGGTCCTGCCGCCGCAAGCAAAAACTCATTTTTATATGACAGTATCCCGTCCTCGGGGCATATTCTAACGCCCGAAAAGCTGAATCTTATCTCCTTAATGCCTATCTTCTGCAATTTCGCCGCGGCAAGATGTCCGCACTCATGCAGACCTGCCGACAAATAATAAAGCACAAGTATCTCCGCTCTGTCGGACATTATCATGGCGGCGAGCATCAAAAGTGCGCTTACTTCTATTTTGACTTTTTTCATTGTTACCCTCATGTTAACTTCAGGTTAAATATATGTTTCATTCGTTAAATATATTATAAATTCCCCGAAATGCACTTGACAATCGCGTGACCGTGATATATAATTATATTACTGATAAAAGGAAGAGGTATAGTTATGAATCTCCAGATAAAAGACGACCTTATCCCCGGAACGAAGCTTTTGCGCTCCGAGATGGGCGGTGTCACGGGACTTGAATTTCTCTCAAAAATCTTTTTTATTTCGGACGGTGTTATGCTGACTCAGATACGCGAGGTTTCGGGCATTGACGGCTCGACCTTGCAGAATTGGACGAAGCGCGGCTGGGTTGAGAACTCCAAGCTGAAAAGATACAATATCAACCAATTTGCGCACATTCTCATCATCAACATGCTCCGTTCGTGCATGCAGCTTGACCGCATCGCATTTCTCATTCAGTATATAAACGGCAGTGTCGACGACAGAAGCGACGACATCATCCCCGATTCCGAGCTGTACGACTACATCTGCAAGATACTCGACAAGCTGATGACCTACGACCTCTGCCCCATAAGCTCGATAAAAGACGTTATCGAGCAGGAGACGCAGGGCTACGAGGAAAAGATACCCGGTGCGCGTGAGCGACTCACCAACGCACTTGAAATAATCATCGTGGCATATTATGCAAATCTTGTCAAAAAGCACTCGGACGAGAGGTTTGAGGCAATCTTCAACGGTCATTAAGAGGTTTGAGATGAAAAAAGGTGATATTTTATTCGGCACCGCGCTCCGGTCGGTGTATATGCTCGGCTCCTGCATTGTCATAATGTTCGCGGAGATGCTGGCAATCAAAATTATCGATCTCTTCGTGGGACTTTCCCCGCTCTCGCTCTGCATTGTCCGCGCTCTCATTTACACCGTCGGTGTCAACGCGCTTTTAGCGATAGTGTCGTACAAAGAGGGCTACCGCTCAGCGTCTTTTTCAGCCGTGGGAACTCTTATCTCGGGCGCGCTTGCTTCCCTTCTGCATTTTCTCGTCTCGCTCCTGTTCAGCTTTGAGGCGTTCTGCTCGGGCGGAGTCAAGTTCATAACCGCGCTGGTCAAATTCGGCGCAAGCCTCAACTCCGAGAGCTTTTCGGGAAGCCTCAGCCGATTTGACTGTATTCCCTTCTTCTTCGCCAATGCGCTTGTATATATCGCCGTGATGATAATCTTCGGCAGGCTCGGCGCGCGCAACCGTCTGCGTGACCGCGAGGAACTTACGGGAAACAAATAAACTGCAAAAATACTTTTTAGCGAAAGGCATTTTAAATGATACTCGAAAACAACGGAATAAAAATTATTGTAGGAAAAAACGTCCCCGAGACCGACGCGCCCGTCGTCCCGAGGGAGGAGGACAAAAAGGCTCTGCTTTACAGCATTACCGAGTCGGTGCGAAAGGGCGGCTTTGACCCCGTCTCCCAGCTTGTCGGATTTATCGTGTCAGACGACCCGACTCACATCTCAAACTGCAACAACGCGCGCACGCTGATGAACCGCATTGACCGCGACGAATTGCTCTCTGACATGGTGAGAAGCTATCTCGACAGTCTGAAGGCGGAATACGGAGATGACTCCGAGGACGGAAATGACGACTGAAAGCTTTAACAAGATCAAGATAGTCGCGCGCGAGGGTGTCACGTGCCGTCCGCTTGAGTCTTCGGTCATGGCGCTCGGCACCTTTGACGGAGTCCATATCGCGCACCGCGCCCTGATAGCCGAGGCGGTAAAGCTCAAAGAAAGGCTCGGCGCAAGCTCGGTCGGCGTTTGGTGCTTTGCCGCAAGCCCGGCTTCGGTCTTGCGGGGCGAGGTCGGAATGACTCTGACCGACAAGGATGAAAAAGTCAGGCTCTTGCTCGACTGCGGAGCCGATTTCGTCGCTGTCGCGCGCTTTGAGGATTTTCGCAACATGTCCGCCGAGGATTTCGTCAGGGACGTATTGATCTCCTCGCTCGGGTGCGTGGGCGCGGTCTGCGGATACGACCACCGCTTCGGTCGCGGGGGACTCGGCGATTCCCTTTTGCTGCAAAGGATTTTCGGAATCGGCAGAATCGTCACGGTGCAGAAGATAACCCTTGGCGGCGAGACGGTAAGCTCAAGTGCTATACGTGCGCATCTTCGGTGCGGCGAGGTCGAGACGGCAAACAGGATGCTCGGGCGCGCGCTCTCGTTTACCGCGACGGTGCAAAGCGGAAAGAGACTCGGGCGCACTATCGGATTTCCGACGGCAAATCAGATTCTGCCGCACGGCTTAAGTCAGCTTAAGTGCGGAGTTTACGCGACGAGATGCACCTTCTCGGGCGGTGAGGAATACATCGGAGTGTCGAACGTCGGCGTGCGTCCGAGCATTGACGAGGGCGACGACCACCGCATCAACTGCGAGACCTACATAATCGATTTTTCGGGCGAGGTCTACGGGCGCGAGATGACCGTGGAGTTTTGCGCTTTCCTGAGAGAGGAAATGAAATTCTCATCGCTTGACGAACTTAAAAGCGCGATTGAAAAGGACAAAAACAGGACCGCGGAGTTCTTTCGCGGTCGGTGAAAACAGAACAAAAACGGAGGATATAAAGTCATGAAAAGGATAACGGGAGGACTCTCTCTTTTGCTTTTGAGCCTGATGATAATATCCTCCTTTTTTGTTTTCCCTGCATCGGCGGACTCGTCAATCACCCCTCCGACAGTCCAAAATTGCCGCGCGGCGTGCCTTTATGACAAGACCCACGACCGCATCTTGGTCATGGAAAACCCCGACACGCCCCTCAACACTTCAACCAGCGCAAAGGTCATGATGGGACTTATCGCCTGTGAAATGCTTTCCGACAGGCTCGACGAAACGGTCACCATCACCGACGAAATGCTCTCGGGGGCGAGCGGCTACTCGATGCAGCTCAAATCGGGCGAAATTATCAAGATAAAAGACCTTCTCTACGGCGCGATCTGCGGCTCATACAACGATGCAGGCTACGCAATCGCGAGCATCTGCTCGGGGAGCTCTGTCGGCTTCGTTTCGGCGATGAACGAGCGCGCGAAGGCTCTCGGTGCCGCGTCGACAAGCTACACAAATCCGCTCGGATATCCCGACAACGACGCGATGATAACAACACTTTCGGACACGCTCAAGCTAGCTTCCGCGGCATCCGAAAATCAGCTTTACATGGAGCTATGCTCGGCAAAAAAGCATGAAATTTCCGCCACGAATCTCTCGGGCGCGCGCACCGTCTACAACAGAAATTATCTCGTCTCGTCAAGGTCGACGCAGGCGTATTACAACCCCGTATGCAGCGGAATGAACGCGGGAATCTCGGGCGAGCGCGGCGGCTGGAGCGTGATAACTCTCGCGCACGACGACGGCGCGGATTACATATGTATCATCCTCGGCGGCGAGGAGAGCGAGGACGGCAAGATCTACGCCTACGATGCCGCAAACCGCCTTATAAATTGGGCGTGCGACACCTACAATCTCTATAAGGTCTTCAATAAAGGGCAGATTATCGGCAAGGCGGAGGTCGGCTTGACCGCTCTCGGCTCGCAAAAGGTCGATTACGCGCTCTCGGACGACCTCTCCGTCTATATTCCCGACCGCTCAAACCCGAGCATAACCTATAAAACTCTGTTTGTCTCGGACAAGCTCAAAGCACCGATAAAGGCAGGCGAGAAGATAGGCATCGTCAGCGTTTACTGCGACGGCGAGATTGTCGGCGAGGGCGGCGTGGTGTTGCTTGAGGACTGTGAGTCAAACGTGTTTATGAAGGCGGTATCAGCACTCGGCGACTACACGAAAAGCCGTGCGTTCATAGCCGCGATCGTCTGCTTTGCCGTTCTTTTGCCGATCGTTCTGATAGTTAAAAATAACCGCTCGCACAGGAAATATAAGAGGAGATATTAAGCCCTCCGCGTTGGTGGGAAGCCACGGCGAGAGATAACCCCACGGTAAAGTGAATTTTTCCTATGAAATGGAGTTGTTTTAAGCCGTTTGTTTGCGGCGGGAGACAAGCCCCCGCCCTACGACCGGATGATGTTGTCAAATGTCCTACATGATAAAAAA
>JBJDZM010000102.1:9336-26925 GCA_051867975.1 Eubacteriales bacterium
AGGAGAGGTGCTTAACCTCAAAACCGTAGGGCGGGGGCTTGCTCCCGCCGCAAACGAACGGTTTAAAATGACAACATTTCAAAAAAATCATTTATCGAAAACGGCGGGAGCAAGCCCCCGCCCTACGACCGGATGATGTTGTCAAATGTCCTACATGATAAAAAATTTAAAATCTTCCACCCATTTACATAATCTCAAAACAGGAGAGGTGCTTAACCTCAAAACCGTAGGGCGGGGGCTTGCTCCCGCCGCAAACTAATAGTCCCGAATTAATACATATCGTCAAATACATTTGACAAACAAAAAACACTTGCATATCTCAACGGTACGCAAGTGTTTTTGTTTTGCCGGCAAACGCTTTACGGGAATTACTTATCTCCCTCGGCGATGCCCTTTATCGACGCTACGAGTCCTGCGACGTTCTGTATCTCCGACGGGATGATTATCTTCGTCGCCTGTCCGTCAGCGACCTTTTCGAGTGCTTCGAGGCTCTTGAGCGCGACGACGCCCTCTCCGGGAGCAGCTTCGTTTATCATTCTGATACCGTCGGCGGTCGCCTTCTGAATCTTCAGAATTGCCTCGGCTTCACCTTCAGCCTTAAGCACCTGAGACTGCTTTTCAGCCTCCGCTCTGAGTATCTGCGACTGCTTTTCAGCCTCCGCGCCGAGTATCTTCGACTGCTTCTGACCTTCCGCAACGAGTATTGCCGAGTTCTTCTCGCCCTCCGCGCGCAAAATTGCTTCGCGGCGCTCACGCTCTGCCTTCATCTGCTTTTCCATCGCGTCCTGAATTTCCTTCGGGGGGATGATGTTCTTAAGCTCGACACGGCTTACCTTGATTCCCCAAGGGTCTGTAGCTTCGTCAAGAATCGCGCGCATTTTGGAGTTGATTACGTCACGCGAGGTCAGCGTGCTGTCAAGCTCCATTTCGCCTATGATGTTACGCAGGGTAGTTGAGGTGAGGTTCTCAATAGCGACCATGGGCGTTGCGTGACCGTAGGTATACAGCTTTGCGTCGGTTATCTGATAGAAAACGACGGTATCTATCTGCATCCTTACGTTATCCTTCGTAATGACGGGCTGGGGCGGAAAGTCCGCGACCTGCTCCATTTTGTTGATCTTCTTTGAGATCCTGTCAACGAAGGGTATCTTGAAATGAACGCCCGTTGCCCACGTTGTATGGTAACTGCCGAGTCGCTCGATAACGTAGACTCTCGCCTGCGGTACGACGTGAATGTTTGCAATAAGAGTGATAAGTACGATAACTGCAAGTATCGCGGGTATAATGATCCATTCCATAGTAAATTTCCTTTCTGTGTTTAAAAAATGTGTTCAAAAATTTGGTCTTTTTCAGGGCTTTCGGCAAATGAGCTTAACTCCGCTGATGCTCTCGACTACGACGCTCTCGCCTTTAGCGGCGGTCTCTGTGTCGACAGCCATTCGCGCGCTCCATATCTGCCCGTTCACTCTCACCGCTCCGCGCTCGTCTGTGTTGTCGATGTCCTCCTCGACCTTGACTGTCTTGCCGATAAGCAGGTCGGTGTCGGTCTTCTCCTGCCCGACTCTCTTGACGATGTACTTTTTAAGCACGGTCTTCGCCATGACCAAAAGCACTGCCGACAGTCCGATGAAGACGACGAGCTGTATCCACCACTCGACGTGGCAGAGAGAAAGCACAAGCGCCGCTATCGCTCCGGGCATAAACCAGAGCGCGACCATCTCGCAGGTCTCCGCCTCCACCCAAAGAGCGGCAACGAACACGACCGCCCATACGATTGGCAAAATGTAATTCTCCATATTTTCCCTTTCTGCCGCTTTGCGGCGCAAATAAAATTCGGTGAATCTTGCAAGGCAAAATCCGTGCGCGAAGCAGGTCGCTTCACCTTCAAGCGGAGGTTGCCTTTGCGCGGCTCAGCCTCGGATGAAGTTTGCCTTCACGCGATCCTCCCGGTCGGATGAGGTCGCCCCGAGCCTCGGTTCCTTCGACTCTTTGGTACGCCTTTCATCTTGATGTAATTATATCACACGGTCATATGATTGTCAATAGCGTTCTTTTGAAAAATTAACCAAACTTTGAAGCGCAAATTAGTATAAAATGCACAAAAACCCTGTTTTGTGACACCCCGAGCCTCAAAAATGCCCCTCACTTCTTGTTTCCGGGTTCGAGTATCTTGACGACAAGAAACTCACCCGAGCTGTTGTTCACATAGAAATACTGCGGACGCGAGCTGTCGCTTTCTATCGTATTTTTGTACGTTCCGTTGTTCTCATGTATTTTGTACGTCACCTTAAAGATGTATTCCTCGATTCCGCCGTCCTCGCTTGACGAATAGGGAGATATCGTGATGTCGTATATCTGCTGTTGGGTGAATTCGTCCTTTTTGAGAGCATCGCTTCCCATGTAGCTGTTATAGGTCTCGCAGTCGCCCTCGTTTATCGCGCGCAACACGGAATAGACCACCTCAAAGGCTTTGCCGTGGAGCGACGCTTGCTCCTGCGGCACGCTCTCCTTCACTCCCGTCTGTTTGTCGTCAAGATAAATGCTTCGGTCAAATCCGAGGTATTCGTCGTATTCCATTATGTCAAAGTCCTCGCCGTAGGTCTCGTGCAGCTTGAGCGGGTCAATAGCTCCCCACGTTTCAAGCTCGCCCTCTCCGCTCTCGAAGCATTCGATTATCGCTATCATTATCCCGCAAAGCAGAAATAAACATGCAAGGCAGGCTATTATGATCCATACTCTTTTTTTGTTTCTCGCGTTTTCCCTCTTCGTATTTTGTTCTTCCATTTTATCCTCCAATGCTTTTGAATAGCATAATTATAGCATATCCGGCGCTTTAATGCAATAAAATCCGTCAAAATGTTTAAAGTTTTTCTTTTCATACACGCTTTATTTATAAATATATGAAAATGTTTGCAGGCGGATGTAAAATAATAAAAAAAGTGTTGTTTATCCCGAGAAATTGTGTTATAATGTATGATGTATATTTTTACGATCGGAGGTTCTTTTTTATGAAATATCTTGTGCTTGTTCCCGACGGAATGGCTGATGAAAAAATAGAAGCGCTCGGCAACAAAACTCCCATGGAGGCTGCCGACAAAGAAACGATGGACATGCTTGCCGCCCGCTCGACGGTAGGCACAGTCTCAAACGTACCCGACGGCATGGTCCCCGAAAGCGACACCGCGAACATGTCAATTCTCTCGTTCGACCCGAAGGTCTACTCAAAGGGACGCTCTCCGCTTGAGGCGATGAGCATGGGACTGCATATGGCTCCCGACCAGGTCGCGTACAGATGCAATATCGTCACGCTTTCCGAAGAGGGCGAATATGACGAGAAGATAATGCTCGACCACAGCGCGGACGAGATAACCACCGCCGAGGCTGACGAGCTTATAAAGGCACTCGATGCCGCTCTCGGCAACGACATTCTTCGTTTCTACACGGGTGTCAGCTACCGCCACTGTATTCTTTGGCACGGCGGCAACGACAAGTACAATTTCATGCGCCCTCACGACATTTTAGGTCAATGCATCAAGGACTACCTGCCCCATGGCGAGGACGGAAAGGTATTTTACGACCTCATGCGCGCAAGCTGGGACATTCTTGACCATCACCCCGTCAACGAGGCAAGACGCGCGCGCGGACTCCGCCCTGCAAACTCGATCTGGCTCTGGAGTCCCGGAAAGAAGCCGGCTCTTCCCTCCTTCAAGGAAAAATGGGGACTCGATGCGGCGGTCATCTCGGCGGTCGACCTTATAAAAGGCATCGGAATCTGCGCCGGCATGAAGTCTATTGACGTTGAAGGCGCGACGGGCAACGTGCGCACGAACTACGACGGAAAGGCAAACGCCGCGATCGAAGCCTTCAAGAGCGGAATCGAATACGTTTACATACACGTTGAGGCTCCCGACGAATGCGGCCACAGAGCCGAGACCGAAAACAAGGTGCTTTCGATCGAGCTTATCGACAGAAAGATACTTAAGCCCGTGTATGAATATCTGAAGGACTGCGGAGATGACTTTAAGATCATGGTCCTTCCCGACCACCCCACGCCCGTGCGCCTGCGCACGCATACGATAGCCCCCGTTCCCTTCATGATCTATTCGTCGAAGCAGGACGGCGAGGGCGTGTCGCACTTCACCGAGGAGAACGCATCGAAAACGGGACTTTATATTCCCCACGGCAGCGACCTTATGAAATTGCTGACCGAAATTTAAATCGTCGGAACACTCCACGGCGATGTCTCAGAAAAGTTTTCGCCCGCCTTTTTCAAAAGGCGGCGCAGGGGTGGTGGGGGCGCGTAGCCCCTGCCGCGCATCCCCTTGCGGCGTTTCTTTTTTGCTAAGCTTTTTTCTTTGCGCCTCTTGCATCAAAGAAAAAAGCGGACAATCGCCTTTCAACACGCTTTATCTCCTTTAATTAGAATTTGCTATCAAACTAAAGTCGGAACACTCCGACATGGAGGAAATATGGAAAATAATCAAGATCTCCACCGTGGCGAAAACGGTGAAGATATGACGGCGGAACAGGACGGTGCTGCTTGTGATGATGCAGTAACCGAAGAAGTCACCGACGGCAAGAAAATCGAAGACGAGAAAATCGAAGACGAGGAAATCGAAGACGAGAAAATCGAAGACGAGGAAAGTGACGGAACCGAGTCAAGCGGCGAGGTCGAAAACCCCGACACAAAGTCAAAATTTGCGTCGATCGTCTCGGTAATTTACGACTACGCCGAGATATTTGCATTCTCAATCATCGCCGTGATATTTTTGTTCTCCTTCGGAATAAGACTCTGCCGCGTCGACGGAAGCTCGATGAATCAGACGCTTCAAAACGACGAGCCGCTGATCGCCGCCAACTTTTTCTACACCCCCAAGCAGGGCGACATAGTAGTCTTCCACCTCGTAAACGACAGCTATCACGAGCCGCTTGTAAAGCGTGTGATCGCCCTTGAAGGTCAGACCGTCGAGATCGACATGACGAACAACCAAATAACCGTCGACGGCGAGGTCTACGCCGACGAGCATGCCTATCTCTCGGGCGGCGCATACGAAATGAGATACGAATTTGACAAACAGTACATTTTCAGAGACGGCGAGCGCACGGTATTCAGAGCGACCGTACCCGAAGGCAAGATTTTCGTCCTCGGAGACAATCGCAACGGCTCGTCCGATTCGCGAAGCGTAAGAGTGGGCTTTGTCGACGAGAGAAGTATTCTCGGACGCGCGGTCTTGCGCCTTTCCCCCTTCGGAATTCTTGATTAACCTGCAATTTGTGCAGTTTTGCGTGAAAGTTTCTTCCGGTTGAAGGTGAAATAAACTTTTTCACGCACGAATTTTGCTTTGCAAAATTTACTGATTACTATATCGTAAAACGGAGAATTAAAATGCCCTCAGAAAATATCCAATGGTTCCCCGGACACATGGCGAAAACGAGGAGGATGATATCCGAAAACCTCAAAAACGTCGATATCGTGATTGAGATTCTCGACGCGCGCATCCCCCTCTCGTCACGCAACCCCGAGATAACACGACTCATAGAAAACAAGCCTTCCTTAATTATTCTCAACAAGGCATCCCTCGCCGACCCCGAGCAAAACAAATTCTGGGTGGAGCATTACAGCTCCGAGTCTTCTTCATGTATCCTCGTTGACTGCATGACGGGCGAGGGACTTAACAAAATTCTCCCCGCGATAAGGCTTTTGCTCAAAGACAAGATCGAGAGATACGAAAGCCGGGGGATGGCAGGGCGCAGGCTCTTTGCCATGGTGCTGGGAATCCCGAACGTCGGAAAATCGACGCTGATAAACAAGCTCTCAGGCTCAAAAAAGGCTAAGGTCGAAAACCGCCCCGGTGTCACGCGAGACAAGCAGTGGGTGTCGACCGGAATCGGAGTCGACCTGCTCGACATGCCGGGTATTCTCTGGCCTAAGTTTGAGGATAAGACCGTCGGAGAAAATCTTGCCCTGACGGGTGCTATCAAGGACGACATCATGGATATTGAGTCGCTTGCCATGGTGCTTTGCAACAGAATGAAAATGCTCTATCCCGAAACGCTGCTCTCGCGCTACAAGCTCGGTGACTTCTCCGCTATCGCAGACATCAGCGATTATGAACTTCTCTGCCTTATCGGCAAAAAGCGCGGATTTCTCATCTCGGGCGGCGAGATAAACACCGAGCGCACCGCCGATATGCTCCTTGACGAGCTTCGCTCATCCAAGCTCGGACGGATCACGCTCGACCGACTCTGACGCGTTTATAATTCCCAAACGGAATTTTCCCGACGGATCTCCACGACCGAACGAAAAAAAGGAGGGTGTCAAAATGCCCGATTATTCAATAGAGCAAGAGCTGCAGGCGCAAGGCTTTACATATATTTGCGGAGTCGACGAGGCAGGGCGGGGTCCGCTTTGCGGTCCGGTATTCGCCGCCGCCTGCATACTCCCCGACGGGCTTTACATCGAAGGGCTGAACGACTCCAAAAAGCTCACCGAAAAAAAGAGAGAAAAGCTCTTCGACATCATAAAGGCCGAGGCTGTCGCATACTCTATCGCATCGGCTGACGTTGAGGAGATAAACGAGATGAACATCCTTGAGGCTGACCTGCTCGCGATGCGTCGCGCGATCGACGGACTCTCCATAAAGGCGGATTTTGCCATTATCGACGGCAATATCGCGCGTGATTTTCAAATTCCCGCGCGCGCGGTCGTAAAAGGCGACTCAATAAGCATGAGCATTGCGGCGGCATCGGTGCTTGCCAAGGTCGCGCGTGACCGTCTTTGCCTTGAGCTTGACCGCGAATATCCGCAGTACGGCATCGCAAAGCACAAGGGCTACGGCACAAAGGAACACAAGGAAGCCCTGTTTAAATACGGTCCTTCTCCCATTCACAGAAAGAAATTCATAAGATTTCTCGGAGAGGAATAGACCATGCCGAACACAAATAAACAGATAATCGGCAAAATAGGCGAGCAATTGGCGGCGGATTTCCTTCTGAAGAACGGATACACGATAGTTGCGCAAAATGTCCACCTCTCAAAAAACGAGATAGACATTATCGCCGAGGACAAGGATTTTATAGTTTTCGTCGAGGTCAAAACGCGCACCTGTCTCTATCCCGAGTCGGGGGATTTCGGTATTCCCTCGCGAGCCGTTGACGAGGGCAAGCGGAAAAACACGGTAAAGGCGGCTCGCGATTACCTTTTTGAGCACTACACGCAAAAACAGCCGAGAATCGACGTTATCGAGGTATATCTGCTCGAAGGAAAAGAGCCGACGCTCACGCCCACGCCGATAAAGATAAATCACATCCGCAACGCCTTCGACGCGAGAGGAAGGAAGCTGCACGGTTGAAATTTGGGTTAATAATTTAACCTGATTTATCAAATGTTGTGTATTGAAAAACGATTGACCGCTTTTCTCTTTGGCACAAGAGGCGCAAGAGAAAAGCTTAGCAAAAGAGAAACGCCGTTTATCGCTGCGGCGTTGCAGTGTTTCACACTACACCGCCTTGCGGGAAGTTTCGCCTCTGCGGAGGCGACCGCCCTTTCGCGGGCGGCTCGCGACAAGCCTTTGGAAAGGCTTGAGCGAAACTTTCCTGAGACATCGCCGCGAGTTTTTAGTAATTTGAAGGTTATTGGTTGAAAAATGGAAAATTTATGCCTTATTGATACGCATTGTGATACCGCCTTTGAGCTTTATCACCGAAAAGCGGGGCTTTACTCAAACTCTTGTCACGTAAGTCTTGAGAAAGCCGAAAAATACAAAAATTACACGCAGTTTTTTGCGGTCTGGGCTGACAAGAAAAAGAGCGACGACGAATGTTTCTCCGATTTTCTCAAAATCAGCGACAATCTGCAAAAGGAAATATCGGAAAACGCCGACAAGATCGCCCTCGTCACGGATTTTGACGGAATGAAGAGTGCTTGGGAGCAGGGCAAGCGCGCCGCGTTCCTTGCGGTCGAGGACGCGAGGATCCTTAGCGGAGATATCAGCCGTCTGCATGCGCTTTCCTCTCGCGGAGTGAAATATCTCACGCTGATGTGGGGCGGCGAGACCTGCATCGGTGCGTCTCACGACGCAGAAGGCGGACTCACCGATTTCGGGCGAGAGGTCGTTTATGAGTGCTTTAAGCAGGGTATTCTGCCCGACGTCTCGCACTCAAACGAAGAGGTCACCGACAATGTCGCCGAAATTGCGCTATCTCTCGGCAAGCCCTTCATCGCCTCGCACTCAAACTCGTATGAGTTGTTCCCTCACACTCGCAATCTGAGGAAAAAACATCTCGATTCCATAATTAAGCTCGGCGGTATCGTCGGTGTGTCGCTCTGTCCCTACCACCTTCGCGACATGAGCGACGGCGCGGCATGCACCGCACAGGACGTTTTTGCGCACATCGACAGCTATATGTCACAGGGTGCGGAGAATGTTTTGGGACTTGGGTGCGACCTTGACGGCACAGACTTACCCGAAGGCTTTGACGGAGTCGCAGACCTTTACAAGATCGCCGACATCTGTCTCTCGCACGGCTACACCGAGGAGACCGTCGAGAAGATATTTTACAAAAATTATTACGAATTCATAAAACGAAATTTCAAATAAAAACGAGGACACGCAAATGAATTATCAAAGCACACGCGCCAAGAGCGGCGAATCGCTCTCATCCGCACAGATCATCAAGCAGGGCTTGGCTCTCGACGGCGGACTCTTCATCCCCGACGAGATCCCCACACTCACTTTTGACGAAATCAAGGCTCTCTGCCCTCTCTCCTACCCCGAGAGAGCCGCGAAGAT
This sequence comes from Eubacteriales bacterium, assembly GCA_051867975.1. Taxonomy (GTDB): domain Bacteria; phylum Bacillota; class Clostridia; order Oscillospirales; family CAG-272; genus SVTX01. Next base: position 18,129 of record JBJDZM010000102.1, read on the forward strand.
CCTTTCAAAATACCTCACCGATTATACATACGATGAGCTTCTCTCGGACTGCCGGGCGGCGTACTGTGAGTCGTCCTTTCCGGGCGGTGCGGCACCCTTAGTTAAGGCTCGGGACGGTGTTTTCTCTCTTGAGCTTTGGCACGGTCCGACGGCGGCGTTCAAGGACATGGCGCTTCAGATCATGCCCCGTCTGCTCTCACGCGCGCTCACGAAGACGGGAGAAGAGCGCACCGCGCTCATTTTGGTCGCGACCTCGGGAGACACGGGCAAGGCGGCACTTGAGGGCTACAAGGACATCGACAAGATAAAAATAATGGTATTCTATCCCGTCGACGGTGTCAGCCGTGTGCAGAAGATGCAGATGGCAACGCAGAGCGGCGATAACGTCAACGTCACGGCGATCTACGGCAATTTCGACGACGCGCAAAGCGGTGTCAAGAAGATCTTTTCGGACAAGGATGCCGTAGAATATCTTGACGGCAAGGGCTATTTCTTCTCCAGCGCAAACTCGATAAACTGGGGTAGACTCGCGCCACAGATAGTCTACTATGTATCGGCTTACTGCGACCTGCTGAACCGAGGTGAGATTGCCCTCGGCGACAAAATTAACGTCTGCGTTCCGACGGGCAACTTCGGAAACATCTTCGCGGCATATCTCGCAAAGCAGATGGGACTTCCGCTAGGGAAGCTCATCTGCGCGTCGAACCGGAACAACATCCTCACCGACTTTTTGAACACGGGAAGGTACGACCGCAACCGTGAATTCCACTGCACCATGTCCCCCTCTATGGACATTCTCATCTCGTCGAATTTGGAGAGACTTCTGGCTCTGACGGCGGGCAAGGAAGCGACCGCGCGTTACATGGCTGACCTTGCACAGAAGGGCGTTTACGAGGTATCGGGCGAGGTCAAAGGAAAGATCGACGAGAGCTTCAAGGGCTATTTTGCCGATGAAGGCGAGACTGCGGCAACGATCAGGAAATATTTTACCGAGTACGGCTACCTTGCCGACACGCACACCTCGGTCGCACTCACAGCGGCTGAAAAATATATTGCCGAGACGGGCGACAGAACGCCCATGATAGTGGCATCGACCGCAAGTCCGTATAAGTTTGCGTCTGACGTTTGCGCGTCTCTCGGAATGGAGAAGCCCGCGGACGACCTTGACGCGCTTGACATGCTGAAGAAGGCGACGGGAACCGAGATTCCCTATCCGCTGTGCGGTATTGCGGAGAGAAAGGTCAGATTTACCGAGACGGTAAATGCGCGCGACATGCTCGACGCGGTAAAGCGTTATATCGGGTAAATTTCAGCGTTTTTGCAAAAAAACGCCACGGCGTTGTCTTCAGGAAAGTTTCGCTCAAGCCTTTTCAAAGGCTTGTCGCCAGCCGCCCGCGAAAGGGCGGTCGCCGCGCGCACGCGGCGAAACTTCCTTGTGGCGTTTCTCTTTTGCTAAGCGTTTTTCATTGGCAGAAAGGACTCGGACTCCCTGCTTGCAGGGAGCGGTTGCGGCAAAGAATCTTTGATATGGATTTTCTTTACGCCGCATATCTTGCGCCTCTTGTGCCAAAGAGAAAAGCGGACAATCACCTATCAAAACGCAATATCCGGTTAATTACGGCGTTTTTGCTAAAAGAAAAAGAAAAACCCCCACGGCTGTGGGGGAAAAAGACCTCTTTTTATTTGTCGGATGAACTTATTTTTCCTCGGGCTTGAAGGTTGCGCAGATAGTCTCGCTCGACGAATGTGCGTTCGAGGGACCTACGTTGATATGCTCTGCAGTGCAGTAGCACTCGCCGTCATGGTATGCGCAGCTCTTTACTGAACAGCTTATGCCCTTGATGTGATTGCAACCGCATCCGTTTTTCATAGAATCATTCATCTGTTTATCTTTCCTTTCAAAATTCAAAAGCATTATCGGATAAGCCGATATGCCTTTGATGAATCTTCGGCTCGCTCCAAGATGCTTTATCAAGGACTGCCGACATTATGATTATTCCCCGCGACTCGCATCTTTATTTATTTTTTTTGAGGTGAAAAATGGCAATTTTCGTGCTTTCCGACCTGCATCTGTCCACTGACTTATCAATGAATAAGTCCATGGACGTCTTCGGAGACCGCTGGCGCGATTATATGGTAAAAATTCGCAAAAATTGGAATTCGGTGGTCGCACCTTCAGACACTGTCATAGTACCTGGCGACATCTCGTGGGCGACAAGACTCCCGGAGGCGCGCGCCGACCTCGATTACCTCAACCGTCTTAACGGTACGAAGCTCCTCGGCAAGGGAAATCACGACTTCTGGTGGTCGACCGCCTCAAAAATGTACAAATTTTTTGAAGAAAACGGCTTCGACACCCTGAAGATACTCTACAACAACGCTTTCGTCGTAGAGGACCGCATAATCTGCGGCACGCGCGGCTGGTTCCCCGACGAGTCAAAGCAGCTCACGGTCGGCGACGTCGATTACGCAAAGATAGTCAATCGCGAGCTCACTCGCCTGCGTCTCAGCCTCGATGCCGCAAAAAAACTGCAAAGAGCCGAAGAGGAGATGAGCAGTCGCACGCTCCCCGTCGAGGTCTTTCTCCATTTTCCCCCCGTCTGGGCAGATTTTTCAATCCGGGAGATGCTGGACCTCTTGCAGGAATACGAAATCAAGCGCGTTTTTTTCGGTCATATCCACTCATCTTACAACGCGCCGCGCTCTTTTGAGTGCCAAAATATGACTTTTACGCTCACTTCGTCGGATTTTTTGAATTTTTATCCCCTGAAAATCTGAAAAACTATTGACAAAGCGGCAAAAAAACGATATAATATACTAATGATGCGTAAATTTTTACATAAGTGAAAAAAACGCCGAAAAACTACTTTCAGAAAATAATTTTTGGATAAAATTTCCGGAGGAATTTTAAATGACACTTGTAAAATGTGAAAAAGCCGAGAAAAGCACCTACAAGCTTGAATTCTCGGTTGAAAAGTCGGTTTTCGACGCGGCTTGCGAGAAGGTTTACCGCAAGCAGGTAAAGAAGATCAACGTCCCCGGCTTCAGAGCCGGAAAAGCCCCCAAGGCTATCATCGAAAAGATGTACGGCAAGGGCATCTTCTATGAGGATGCCATAAACGACCTCATTCCCGAAAACTATTCCGCCGCTCTCAAGGAGGCAGGAATCGAGGCTGTCGGTCAGCCCGAAATGGATATCGTCTCGATCGACGAGAACGGTCTCGTTCTCTCCGCTGTCGTTCCCGTAAAGCCCGAGTGCAAGATAGACGGCTACAAGGGACTCGAAGTCGTAAAGACGGTTGCTCCCGTTACCGACGAAGAGGTCGAAAATGAAATAAAGACGGTTCGCGAGAGAAATTCCCGTGAGATCGAGGTCGAGGACAACACTCCTGCGGCTATGGGCGACGTTGCGAAGATAAACTACGAGGGCTTCTGCGACGGCGTTGCCTTCGAGGGCGGCAAGGGCGAGGATTACCCATTGAAGCTCGGCTCGGGCAACTTCATTCCCGGCTTTGAGGAGCAGGTTGCAGGTCACTCTGTCGGCGAAGAGTTCGACGTAAACGTCACCTTCCCCACCGAGTATCACGCCGAGGAGCTTGCAGGCAAGGCTGCGGTCTTCAAGTGCAAGATAAACGCACTGACAAAGGTCGAGCTTCCCGCGCTTGACGACGATTTTGCAAAGGACGTTTCCGAATTTGACACTCTTGATGAATACAAGGCTGATCTTAAGGCAAAAATCGAAAAGAGACACGAGACAACGGCTGACGCCGAGTTCGAGGAAAAGCTGATTGACGCGCTTATCGAGAAGCTTGAAGGTGAGATCCCCGAGGCTATGTTTGAAGCCGAGACCGAGAACTTCGTTCGTGACTACGACAACCGTCTCCGTCAGAGCGGACTTGATCTCAAGACATACTTCCAATACACGGGTCTTACCCTTGAGACTCTCCGCGAGCAGATGAGACCTCAGGCTGAAAAGCAGGTCAAGGCTCGTTTGGCTCTTGAAGCAATTGCAGCCGCAGAGCAGATCGAGGTCACGGAGGAAGAGCTTGCCGCCGAGTACGACCTCATCGCCAACACCTACAAGATCGAAGCCGACAAGGTTCGTGACCTCGTCGACGAGGCTATGGTCAAGGCTGACGTCAGCGTAAGAAAGGCTATGCAGGTAGTTAAGGACAACGTAAAGGCACCGAAGAAGGCAACAAAGCCCAGAAAGAAGAAGGTTGCCGAACCTGCAGCCGAGGAAGCAGCTCCCGCAGAGACAGCTGCCGCTGAAGAGACAAAAACAGAAGAATAATTTTCACACAAAATTAGCGCCGTGGACAATATCCTGATTCACGGCGCAAAATTAACTTATTTAAATTTTGAAAGCGAGGTTTGGAAATGGATAATTCAGTGATCCGCAACGCTCTCGTTCCCATGGTCATCGAGCAGACCGGCAGAGGCGAGCGCTCATACGACATCTTTTCAAGACTCTTAAATGACCGTATCATATTCCTCTCGGACGAGGTCAACGACGCAACCGCTTCTCTCGTCGTCGCGCAGATGCTCTTCCTTGAGGCGCAGGACCCCACGAAGGATATCTCCTTCTACATCAACTCCCCCGGCGGCTCCATCACTTCAGGCATGGCGATCTACGACACGATGCAGTACATCAAGTGCGACGTCTCCACCATCTGTATCGGTATGGCGGCGTCAATGGGCGCGTTTCTTTTGGCGGCAGGCACTAAGGGCAAGCGAATCGCCCTGCCCCACAGCGAAATAATGATACACCAGCCCTTGGGCGGCGCACAAGGTCAGGCATCCGATATCAAGATTCGCGCCGAGCTTATTCTCCGCACGCGCGATATGCTCAACAAAATCCTCTCCGAGAAGACAGGTCAGCCTATCGAGCGCATCGAAAAGGATACCGACCGCGACAACTTCATGACCGCAGAGCAGGCGCTCGAATACGGTCTTATCGACAGAATTATTACTAAACACGAATAAAGGTACTTTATAATGGCATCTAACAGTGGAAAAACACACAACCCGAGTCTGCGCTACTGTTCCTTTTGCGGCAGAAACGAAAATCAGGTCAATTTCCTGATCCCCTCCCCCTCGGGAGTCTACATCTGCGATTTCTGCGTTGACTCCTGCGCGGAGCTTATCGAGGAGACAGAGGCAGAGACACGCGCACTTGAGTCGTCCTCTCTCACCTTCGAAAATCTCCCGAAGCCCAAGCAGATAAAGGAAACTCTTGACGACTACGTGGTAGGTCAGGACGAGGCTAAGATCGCGCTTTCGGTCGCCGTCTACAACCACTACAAGAGAATTTTATCGAAGACTCCCGTGAAGAAAAGGCGCAAAAAAGGCGAAGATACCCCTGCTGATGACGGCGTTGAGATTCAGAAGAGCAATGTTCTCTTGCTCGGTCCCACCGGTGTCGGAAAGACCTACCTTGCCCAGACGCTCGCAAAAACCCTGAAGGTTCCCTTCGCGATTGCGGACGCGACCACTCTCACCGAGGCGGGATACGTCGGCGAGGATGTTGAAAATATCCTTCTCCGACTCATTCAGGCGGCTGATTTTGATATCGAGCTTGCCGAGCGCGGTATAATCTACGTCGACGAGATCGACAAGATCTCACGTAAGAGCGAAAACCGCTCGATAACCCGTGACGTTTCGGGTGAGGGCGTTCAGCAGGCACTCCTCAAGATTCTTGAAGGCACGATTGCGAACGTTCCCCCTCAGGGCGGACGTAAGCACCCCAATCAGGACTTCATTCGCATCAACACCGAGAATATTCTCTTTATTTGCGGCGGCGCGTTTGACGGACTTGACAAGATAATCGAGAACAGAAAGGGCAAGCGGCTTATCGGGTTTGCCAACGCCGAGGAGAAGGCGGACGGTGAGTCCAAGGACGGAATTTACGGCGACGTTACCGCTCACGATATAGTCAAGTACGGACTTATTCCCGAGCTTGTAGGACGATTGCCGGTCATCGTTTCGCTCACCGAGCTTGACAACGATGCGCTCGTGCGAATCCTCAAGGAGCCTAAAAACGCGGTGCTCAAGCAGTATATGAAGCTCTTTTCGATTGACGGCGTAAAGCTTTCCTTCACCGACGACGCGCTTGAAAGCATAGCCGCGCTCGCAACAGAGAGAAAGACGGGCGCGCGCGGACTTCGTTCGATAATCGAGGGCTTTATGACCAAGATAATGTATGAAATTCCATCGCGCGATGACATTGAGGAAGTCATAATAACGAAGGAATGTGTCAAACATGAGGCAGAGCCTCAGCTTGTGCTGAAAACCCCCGCCCTTGCGGAAAAATCGGGAAAAGCAATTGAGGAAGCATAACGAAGAATCAATTGTGGAAGCATAAAGAACAGTTAAAGGCGTGCCGCGGCACGCCTTTTCTTTTGCCTTTTCACGAGGGGATGCCTCGGCGGGAGCAAGCCCCCGCCCTACGGTTTCGCCGTGGCGCAAATCTATCAAATGTGATTGGTTTTGATTTGTTTGTCGCGGCGAGAGCAAGCCCCCGCCCTACGATTTCGCCGTGGCGCACCTCTCCTATTTGGGGGTTATCCAAAAACGGTCGAACGGTTTGAATTTATTGTCATTTTGTCCATTTGTCGCCACCCCCAGCCGTAGGGCGGGGGCTTGTCTCCCGCCGCATACGAACGCTTTTGAATGACAATATTTCGAAAAAAGCGCTTCCCCCGAGGGGGAAGCCCAGATTGATGACAAAGTTCAAATTCAATAACTTATTGCTTATTGATAACCGATAGTCCGCTTTTTCTTTGGCAGCACAGGCGCAAAGAAAAAGCTTGGCAAAAAGAAGACGCCGTAAGGATATTTCGCCGTTGCGACGGCGACCAAGGCTACGCGCCTTGGATGGGCGCCGCCTTTTGAAAAAGGCGGGCGAAAACTTTCCTGAAGGCATCGCCGTGGGGTTTGTCAGTAGTCTGCGCCTTCCCTCTCGGGAAGAATTTATATCTGCTCAACCTTAATTATATTCGTATTTCCCGACGAGCCGTTCGTCACTCCGCCCGTGATTACTATTCTGTCGCCCTTTTGAAGATTAAGCGTGCTTTTTGCGAGCTTCTGCGCCGTGTAGAAAAGCACGTCGAGCGAATTGAACATCTCGCTCATAACAGGCGTGACTCCCCACGAAAGCGCGAGCTTGCGCCAGGTCTTCTCGTCGGTCGTAACGCCCAAAATGTCGGTGGGACAACGGAAACGCGAGACCATTCTCGCCGTTCCGCCCGAGATAGAGCAGACCGCGATCGCCTTCGCCTCAACGTCAATTGCCATACTGCAGGTCGCGTGCGAGATAGCATCGACCGTATTTCTTATAATAAAATCCGAATCGTGGAACATCTTTTTGTAGTCGATGCTCTGCTCTGTCTGAAGCGCGATCCGCGCCATGGTCTCGACCGTCAGAACGGGATATTTGCCTGCGGCAGTCTCGCCCGAGAGCATGATCGCGCTCGTTCCGTCGTAGACCGCGTTTGCGACGTCGCTTATCTCCGCTCTCGTCGGTCTCGGGTTGTGTATCATCGATTCAAGCATCTCGGTCGCCGTGATAACACGCTTGCCGAGCATGCGGCAGGTCGTTATCAGGTGCTTTTGAATGGCGGGAAGCTCCTCAAAGGGTATCTCAACGCCCATGTCGCCGCGCCCTATCATGATACCGCTGCACTCCTTGGCGATCTCCTTTATGTTGTCAACGCCCGAGCGGTTCTCGATTTTCGCGATAATGTCAATGTTATCGCCGCCGTTCGCGTGCAGAAATTCCTTTATGTCAATCAGATCCTGACGCACCGAAACGAAGGAGCAGGCAATAAAGTCAACGCCGTTTTCAATGCCGAAAAGCAGGTCACGCTTGTCGTAATCGCTCAGATACGTCTGCTTGAGCACCTTGTCGGGAAAGCTCATGCTCTTTCTGTTTGAAAGCTCGCCCCCGATTATGACCTTGCAGTAAATGTTCGTCGCATCTGTCGACTCAACCTCAAACGATACAAGACCGTTGTTGAGCAGTATCTTGTCGCCCGGATTCATCTCGGCGGGAAGCCCCTTGTAATTTACCGAAACGATATGCTCGTCCCCCTCGACGTCGTCCGAGGTGAAAATGAATTTGTCGCCGTTGTTGAGGAATATTTTGCCGTCCTTAAAGGTCTTTATGCGGTACTCGGGACCCTTCGTGTCAAGTAGGATCGCAATCGGCATGTTAAGCTTTTCGCGCACCGACTTGATAAGTTCTATGTTTTTCAGATGGTCCTCGTGCGTTCCGTGCGAGAAGTTGAGCCTCGCGACGTTCATTCCGGCAAGACACATCTCGGTAAGTGTTTTTTCGTTATTGCACGCAGGACCTATCGTGCAGACAATCTTTGTTTTTCTCATGTTTTTCGCTCCGAATCAAAATTTTCTCCTTATACATTATAGCATCAACCACCCACCTTGTCAACGCTTTTTTATGTAAAATTCGGGTAAAAACGATTGGTTCAACGTGCCGATTAAACGGCGGAAGACAAGCCACCATAGATAAAAGAGGGTAATCGGATAAGTGTATCGTCATTTCAGACAGTTTTCGTCATGCCCAGCCGTAGGGCGGGGGCTTGCTCCCGCCGTTTCCGACAAATGATTTTTCCGAAATGTTATCGTTTTAAATCCTTCATTTGCGGCGGGAGATAAACCCCCGCCCTACGATTTTGCCGTGGCGCAAATCTATCAAATGTGATTGGGTTTGATTTGTTTGTCGCGGCGGGAGCAAGCCCCCGCCCTACGGTTGGTGGTGGCGGAAATCTATCAAATG
>JBJDZM010000103.1:0-14320 GCA_051867975.1 Eubacteriales bacterium
TATTGTTTTTTTTCGCTATATCTGTTGGTTACCCCAACATTTATTATAGAACCATTTTATTTGCACTGCCGCCGTGCGAGCCTTGCCCCTCATCCGCCAACGGCTGAAAGCCGTTGCCACCTTCCCCCGAGGGGGAAGGCTAAGTAAGGCTTCCCCTCGGGGAAAAGGCTAAATTTCCTATTGACAAATGACCGCAAATAATGTAGAATATATTTGAATGGGAGAAAAATGCCGTTCACACGGCAGAAAGGGATTATCATGAGAAAATTTTTTGCTCTCTTGCTCGCTTCTTTGTTGCTTTGCACGCTCTTGACCGCATGCACCAAAGATGAGGAAGAAACTGCCGAGCCTGTTGTCGGCGGACTTGATGAGGAGACCGGAGATTATTACGTTCCCGAGCCTGATGACGGCGAGGAAACCAAAAACTATGAGCTTGGCGGCGTTCCGCTGACTTGATTTTTTGGACTATAGCGTGAAAGTAACTTCCGGTTAACGTTGAAGTTACCTATTTTACCCACGAATTTTGCTCTGCAAAATTCACTGATTGCATTTATGCTGCCGCAAAGCGGCAGAGTGGAGATCTTTATGAAAAAGAACAGATTTTTGAGAGTTTTGGGCGTTATTTTGTCTTTTGCGCTTGCAACCTCGCTTTTTGCGTGCAGCGAAATTGAGATTGAAACCGCGTCCGACACGGAGCAGACCACAGAGTCCGAGACCGTAACGGATGGGGATAGCGCAACAGAGTCTAAGACAGAGTCTAATACAGAGTCCGAAAGCGAATCCGAAAAGGAGTCCGAAAAGGAATCCGAAAAGGAGTCCGAGAAAGAATCCGAGAAAGAATCCGAGAAAGAATCCGAGAAAGAATCCGAGAAAGAATCCGAGAAAGAATCCGAAAAGGAATCCGAGAAGGAATCCGAGAAAGAATCCGAGAAAGAATCCGAGAAAGAATCCGAGAAAGAATCCGAGAAGGAATCTGAAAAGGAGTCCGAGAAGGAATCCGAGAAGGAATCCGAGAAGGAATCCGAGAAGGAATCTGAAAAGGAGTCCGAAACAGATTCCAAAGAGGAAATAACAGAGAAAAACCACGAGCTTGGCGGTGTACCGCTTACATAAAAAGGGAGGCGCAGAGTATGCGGGACTATCATGATTTCTTCATAAGAGTTGCAGAACTCAACGTCAGGTTACTCTGCGATTTTCCTTATGCACAAAGGCTGTGCTCCGATTTTATTACCGATGCGCCCGATGCCGATATCACCGCCCGTGTCTCGAAAGAAGAGATTGCGTCCGAACAGGCAAATTACGCCGAGGGGCTTTTCTCGGACGCTTACTGCGAGGGAATATGTCTTTACCGCTCGATCGCCGAAAGACTGCCCGAATTTGACGGCTTTGTCTTCCACGGCGCCGCGGTCAAGATAAACGGACACGGAGTTATCTTCGCCGCACCGTCGGGTGTCGGTAAATCAACGCATATTTCGCTCCTTTTTGAGAATTACCCCGCAAATGTCAGCATTATCAACGGCGATAAGCCGATAATCAGACAAATTGACGGAGATTGGAGCGTTTTTTCCACGCCGTGGGCAGGAAAAGAGGGGTGGAGAGAGAATACGTCGGCTCTGCTTACCGCCGTCGTGCTTCTTGAACGCTCGGATACGAATTTCATCGAAGAGGTATCGCCCAAGGACTATTTTGGCGCGATAGCGAGGCAGGTCTACCTGCCGCGCACTTCCGACGGGCAGATCCTGACCTTCGATCTGCTTGATGAGATGTCACGGGCGGTCAGATTCTATCGGCTCGGGTGCAATATCTCAAACGCCGCCGCCGAGACGTCATATAATGCGCTGAAGTAGGGATAAATGAGGAAAAAGGGCTGTTGCAATCGCAACAGCCCTCTATTTGATGATAAAGTTCGATTTATCAGATTATCGCATGACAATAAGCGATTGACCGCTTTTCTCTTTGCCACAAGAGGCGCAAGAGAAAAGCTTGGCAAAAGAGAAACGCCGCAAGGAGATGTTTCGCCGCGTGCGCGCGGCGACCGCCCTTTCGCGGGCGGCTGGCGACAAGCCTTTGAAAAGGCTTGAGCGAAACTTTCCTGAAGACATCGCCGTTGCGTTTTCGTCTTAAAGCAACGGCACGCCTGCGCGCTCGCAGACCTTCACCGTTTCCTCGTCCCATATGCTCGACTGTACCTCGCCGATGTGAGCGCATCCCATCATAAGCATGCAAAGACGCGACTGCCCGATACCGCCGCCTATCGTGAGCGGAAGCTCATTATTCAAAAGCATTTTGTGGAAAGGCAAATTTCTTCTTTCGTCGCACCCTGCAATCGTCAGTTGCCTGTCAAGCGACTCCGCGTCAACTCGGATTCCCATTGAGGAAATTTCAAGCGCGCGCCCAAGCGTCTCGTCCCAGAAGAAAATGTCTCCGTTGAGTTGCCAATCGTCGTAGTCGGGCGCTCTGCCGTCGTGGGGCTTGCCCGATTTCAGTTTTCCGCCTATCTGCATGATAAACGCGGTCTTGTGTTCCTTCAAAAACTCGTTCTCGCGCTCACTGCTTGAAAGCTCGGGATACATATCCTCAAGCTCCTGCGAGGTCACAAAGGTAACGTCGGGGCAAAGCTCCGTGCGCAGCTGGGGATAGCGGACGTGAAGCAGGTCGTTCGTCGCGCATATTGCACGGACGATAGAGCGCACGATGAGCTTGAGATAGTCGAGATTTCTGTTCTCCCGAGTGATGATCTTTTCCCAATCCCACTGGTCAACGTAAATTGAGTGGACGTTGTCAAGCTCCTCGTCGCGGCGGATGGCGTTCATGTCGGTGTAAAGACCGTTGCCGACGCTGAATCCGTAACGCTTAAGGGCAAGTCTCTTCCACTTTGCCAGCGAGTGGACGACCTGCGCGTCAAGCCCTATTGCCGGCACGTCAAAGGAAACGGGACGTTCAACTCCGTTTAAGTTGTCGTTAAGTCCGCTTTCCTCGGTGACGAAAAGGGGCGCGGAAACGCGCTTTAAGTTGAGAGTTTTTGAAAATTCCTCTTGAAAAGTGTTCTTTATAAACGCTATGGCGCGCTGGGTGTCATAGGCATCGAGGGCGGGCGTATAGCCCTTTGGAATATAGCTTTTTTTCATAATGTTTCTCCTCATATGTATTGTGCGATCATGAGAGCTTCGATATGAAGAAATTATACCACCTTTTTCCTGCCCGGTCAACACTTTTTTGCCCCGATACCCCATTTTTTAAAAAAATATACGAAATACGCTTGAAAATCGTTCATTTTAATGGTATAATTGTTCATGAATATTTTTTCTAACTCCAAGGAGGACACCGAAATGGGTAAAAACAGACAGGACGTCGCCGAAAACCTCAAATGGAGGCTCGGAGACATTTTTGCAAGCACCGACGAATGGAACAGGGCTTATGACGAGGTCTCGACCATGCTCGACTTTTCAAAATACGAAGGAAAGCTCTCTGATGCCGAGACTCTCTTGGCTTGCCTTAAGGATATAAACAAGGTCGTCTACAAGCTCAGCCACCTCGCGGTCTACGCTATGATGCTCCACGACCAGGACACGCGCAACTCCGACGCGCTCGCGCTCCAATCACGCATCGATATGCTTGAAATGCAGTTCGGCGGCGCGGTCGCTTTCGTCAATCCCGAGCTTACATCGCTCCCCACGGAGTATCTTGAATCGCTTATTGCCGACCCGAGATTCTCCGACTACGACTACACGATCCGTCAGACGATCAAGAGCAAGCCCCACGTTCTCTCCAAAGAAATAGAGGCTATGCTCACTCAGGAATCGACCATATTCGGCGGATTCCAGAAGGTCTTTTCGATGATAGACAACGCCGATTTCCCCTACCCGACGATAAAGGTCGACGGAGAGCGAGTACAGGTAACTCACGGTATGTACGGCGTGCTGCTTCACCACCCCGACCGCCGCGTTCGCCGCGATGCTTTCAAGGCGTACTACAAGGCGTACATCGGTCTTATCAACACGATAACCGCCGCTTACTGCGGTAACGTCGAAAAGGACGTATTCTTGGCGCGCACGAGAAAATACAACTCCGCGCTGGAGATGAGCATGGCGCGCGAGGACGTTGACGTTAAGGTATACAAGAACCTATTGAGAAGCGTCAAGAAGGGACTTCCCCTGCTCCACCGCTACTACCGCGACAAGAAAAAGCTCATGGGTGTCGCTACGATGCACATGTACGACGTCTACGTCTCTCCCATTGAGGACGCGGAGCTTAAGCTCGATTACGAGGACGCGTTCAAGGTAGTAAAAGAGGGACTTTCTCCCCTCGGCGAGGAGTACGCAAGGCTGCTTGACACGGCGCACGACTCGGGCTGGATAGACGTTGAGGAGACCGAGGGCAAGAGAAGCGGAGCATACAGCTCAAGCGTTTACGGACTCAAGCACCCCTACGTTCTTCTCAACTACCAGAAGACGACGAGCGACGTATTTACGATCGCTCATGAGTTAGGTCACGCGATGCACTCGTATTTCTCAGAGAAAAATCAGCCTCAGGAAAAGGCGGATTACACCCTTTTCGTTGCCGAGGTCGCAAGTACTGTAAACGAAGTATTGCTTCTCAAATATCTCATGAAGACGACGACCGACGAAAAGCTCAAAAAATATCTCCTTTCCTATTATATGGATATGCTGAAGGGTACGCTCTTCCGTCAGACACAGTTTGCAGAGTTTGAGTACATCGCGCACGACATGTGCGAGAAGGGACAGCCCCTGACGACGGATGCTCTTTGCAAGGTATATCTTGACCTTAACAAGAAGTATTACGGCAGAAGCGTTCGTTCGGACGACGAAATTGCCTACGAGTGGGCGAGAATACCGCACTTCTACCGCTCCTTCTACGTTTACAAGTATGCAACGGGAATCATCACCGCGGTATCGATTGCCGAGCGCATCTACAACGAGGGACAATCGGCGGTCGATGATTACTTCAAGTTCCTCTCCTCGGGCGGATCGGACAGCCCCGTTGAGCTTCTGAAGCTTGCAGGCGTTGACCTTACGAAAATGGACGCGTTTGATTCATGCATGGCATCCTTCAAGGCGGCGCTTGAGGAATTTGAAGCGTTGGACTGAGAAAACGCAATAAATAAAGCAATCGGGCTATAAATAGTCTATGGTCTTTTTGCAAAATCGAGGTAACATTATGAAAATAAAAGATGGATTTGTAATCAGAGAGGTCATGGGGAACTTCGTCGTTATCGCAACGGGAGAGGTGAGCCGTGATTTCCACGGAATGGTCAAGCTCAATGAGACCGCCGCCGAGATATGGGGCTATGTGGCAGAGGGAAAAGACCTTGATGCGATAGTCGCCGAAATGCTTTCAAAATACGACGTGGACGAGGCAAAGCTTCGCTCCGACGTTGAAAGCACGCTTGAAACCTTCAAAAAACAGGGATTTATCGAGTCATGACCGAAAAAAGCATTGAGGAAATACTCAAAAGCGACGGAATGTACGTAAGCACCACGAGCGGAGTCAGCATGTACCCCATGCTCCGTGACCGCAGAGATACGATTGTAGTCACGCCCACGTCGGAAAGACTTGAAAAATACGACGTTGCGCTCTACCGCCGCGGTGACAAGTATGTTTTGCACCGTGTTATCAAGGTACTGCCCGACTCGTATGTTATCAGGGGCGACAACTGCGTCGCAAAAGAGTATATTCCCGATTCGGACATACTCGGAAAACTCAGCGAGGTTTACAGAGCCGATAAAAAAATTGACTTGAATGGCGGACTATATATAGCCTATGCTCGGTTTATTATATTTTTTCATCCATTTGTAACACTGAAACAGAAGATCAAGGCAATAATCGGCAGAATCAGCAGAATCAGCAAAGGAGGGCGGTAAATGGAGGATATTAAACTTAATATTGCGCAAAATATCGCCTCTTTGCGCAAAAAGCACGATCTGACGCAGATAGAACTTGCGGAAAAGCTGAATTATTCGGACAAAGCGATCTCAAAATGGGAGCGCGCGGAGTCAACGCCCGATATTACGGTGCTGAAGACGATTGCGGACCTGTTCGGTGTGAGTGTCGATTATCTGATACGCTCCGAGCATGAGGCGGACGAAGAGCCTGTCGGAGACAACCGTGAGATAATCGGATACATAAAACGCCGCCGCATTATTGTGACGATAATGAGTTCGCTTATCGTATGGGTCATAGCAACGATACTTTTCATCATTCTCGACCTTGTGCTTGACGGCACGTATGCGCATTTTTTGTGTTTTGCGTATGCCGTCCCGGCGGGTGCGCTTATATGGCTGATCTTCAATTCGATATGGCACAACAGGCGCATGAATTACTTGATAATCTCGATCATGATGTGGTCTCTGCTGTTTGCGATACATATGTCAATACTTGCCGGCGGGAACAATGCCTGGCAGATGTATCTGCTCGGAATTCCGGGACAGATAATCATTGTGCTGTGGTCGATAATCGGCAAGGGAGTGAAGAAAAACAAATAGTTTACTCACACGTATTATAATGAATTGTAGGAAAATCGTCGGAGAATTGCCTCTCCGACGATTTTTTGTATGGAAATATACAAGAATGACAGGATTTCTTTGGACAAAATGACTAAGCGAAGGACGAAAAGTTTGTAAAGACTGCCAATTGAATTCCCCAATTCGGAGTGATATAATGATAGTAAACAAAGCGTATAGAAACGCTTTTCAATAATTCTCAAGGAGGCAAATTATGAGAAAAAGTACACTTATGAAAGTTTTGTCACTTGTGCTTTGCGCAATGATGGCACTCTCTCTGTTTGCGTGCACCGAAAACATTGTGGAAGATCCCACAGACACTAAGGCGCCCGGAACAGACGGCACAGAGACAGAGGCTACGAAGCCCACGGAGACAGACTCCGCAGAGGCTCCTTCGGAGACAACCTCGGAGACAACCTCGGAGACGACCTCGGAGACAACCTCGGAGACAACGTCCGAAACAGATCCTGAGCCTGAGTGCGGTCGCGTTCACGATTGGCAGAGCAACGCAGAAGGTCACTACAAAGACGCATGCGAATATTGCGGCGAGGAAGCAGTTGCATCCGAGCCCCACACATTTGAAACCGACAAGGATGGCAAATACTGCTGTACAGTTTGTGGATACGAGCCTGAGTGCAAGGGCGTTCACAATTGGGTAACAGACAAGACGACGCACTCTATGCCCGCATGCGATAAATGCGGAGCGAAAGCAGTCGCGGCAGAAAATCATACATACGGCGAAGTTGACGGCAAATACTGTTGTACAGTTTGCGGATACGAGCCTGAGTGCAATGGCGTTCACGATTGGAAGAGCAACGCAGAGGGTCACTACAAAGACGCATGCGAATACGGCGACCAGGCAGCAGTTGCATCCGAGCCCCACACATTCGGCACCGACAAGGACGGCAAATACTGCTGCACAGTTTGCGGATACGAGCCTGAGTGCAAGGGCGTTCACAATTGGGTAGATGACGAAAACTGTAAGACGCACTCTATGCCCGCATGCGATAAGTGCGGAGCAGAGGCAGTCGCGGCAGAAAATCATACGTACGATACAGTCGATGGCGTATACCGCTGCACGAAATGTGGATTTGCGCCTGAGTGCAATGGCGTTCACGCTTGGACACAGGACGATTATAAGCACTCTATGCCCGCATGCGATAAATGCGGAGCAGAAGCGATTGAGGCAGAAAATCATACGTACGGCGAAGACGCCAAGTGCACGGTTTGCGAATACCTCGCACCCTGCAATCTTGACCACAGTAAAAACTGGACTATCACAGGAACCACACACTCAAAGACCGCTTGCCCGTACTGCGGAGATCCTGCAGTAGAAGAGGCAGAGCACAGCTTTGAATACACATCCGTTACCAATGCAGACGGCAGCGAGACATACGGTTCGATGTGTTCAGGATGCCCGGAAATCAAAGGTAAAATGACAGTTCCCGCAAGCGTTAACTACTACGCAGATATCAATACAATGAAATTTGAGGAAGGTTTCCATGGAACAGTAGTTGATGGAAGTCAGTACGACGAAACAAATGATGTTTGGTACAACGATGTTACAGTTAACGGCGATCCCGAGCAGAATGGCGGAAATACAACAACATTCTTCTCTGCGACAGATAAACAATTCATGGACGTTGACCTTACAAATGCAAGGTATCTGGTTATGAAGTTTGCTATGCCCGCGGGTTCAAATATCACCTTCTCGTCAATCCAAACAGGTAAAGATGGTACAGCAGTAAATACCATTACTACCAAAGAGATTTATGCAACTTATGATCCTACCGCGTCTCAGCCGGAAAAATGGAGAGTGCTTGTTGTAGATCTTGGAGAAGGAATTAAGAGTGCAGAAAACACCCAAATTAAAATCACTGGAACATTAACCGGTAAGGCTAAAATTGCATACTTTGCAATAACCGACACTCTTGAGGAGGTTAAGGGATTATTGACCGAACAGGATAAGGTCAGCAGTGATGTTATGCTCAGAGTCTCTGAATCTGGTTCTGTCAGGCATATTAGATCCGTTGGTGGTGGCAATACCATTGATGAAGTTCTTGACGATTCAACATACAGCTAAAGTGAAGACAAAATAAAAAACACATAGCAAAAGCGCCACGGAGCGAAAGCGAAGTGGCGCTTTTTGTTACAAAGAAGCGTTTGGAGTTTTAACTAAAAAGAATATCTGTTATTTGTTTAAAACGCCAATTTTTTTAAAATTGGGTTTGCAAAGCCCTATTTTATCATTTTTTCGGTTGACAATTTGAGACGGATAGGATATAATAAGATGAATAGTGGGATATGCTGAAGTCCCATACCGTGCCGTTTGCGAACGGCAAAAAAATGAAGGAGGATCTGAAATGACAAGATCTACTTGGATGAAGCTCATTGCTTTGGTTTTGGCTGTTATCATGGTTACACCGTTCTTTGCGGCGTGTACCGAGATCGAAAACGGAACCGAAGAGAGTTCAACAGAGGAAAAAACAGAATCGACGACCTCGGGTGAGGACAGCGCAACTGAAAGTGAAACGGTCACTGAAACCGAAAAGGTGACGGAAACCGAGTCCGAAACCGTAAAGGCTACGGAGACGGAGTCAGCAACCGAAACCGATTCCGAGACCGAGACCGAGGAGGAATTCGAGACAACCGTTCCGCCCGATCAGTGTACAAATCACACCTTCAGAACCAAAAACGGAATATATCGCTGCACCAAGTGCGGATATCAGCCTGCGTGCAAGGGCGATCACCCGTATTTATCCGATCTATCGGGACACTGGAAAGGTGCGTGCGAGATATGCGGAAAGGCTGCCGGTCAGCCGCAGAACCACGAGTTTGAGGAGATTATCGAGGACGACGGAGACCTTTACGTCTATTCCTTCAGATGCACGGTCTGCAATTACGTTGCATACGAACAGGAGGTTCCCTATGAGGCTAACTCATTCTATTCCGCGGGTAACCTCTCATCTAAGACCGCTGCAGGCTTTACAAAATCGGTTGGATCAGATAAAGGATTAGGCTATGCAAGCTTCTCAAGTGCCGGCGGCGGAAGAACGGAGCTTGTCGTCATGAAGGACGGAGAACCCGATGAACCTTCGGGGGCATACCTTGTCATGAAGGTCCGCCTGGCACAGAGCCAGACTTCCTTCAGCGCAAAGATCAGATCCGTGTACGCCCCGGACGAAAGCCAGACCATGACGTTCAAAGGACTCAAGGGTGGCTGGGTAACGCTGATAGTTGACCTTTCCAAGGCGGCAACCGTCAAGAGCGTAACCGTCAACGGAGTGAAGCAATCCGTAAAAGTCGGATACCACCCCGACGCCGCGGGTGACTATTATCTTGCCGATTTCCGAATCGTCGCATCGGCAGGAGCCGGAGAACACTTCGACATTTCGTACGTCATGTTCTGCGACACCCTTGAGGATGCACAGAATTTCACAAAGAACGAAAACTCCGTTTATGTATACAGCGACGTGCTTAACAAGGATCCTGATATCGTTGAAAAGCCGTGCGTTGATGAAAACGGAAATCTCGTTAAACACAATTATATACTTAATCCCGACGGAACGCATACCCTCAAGGAGGATTGCCCTTACTGCGGACTTATGGCAGTTGAAAATGAGCCGCACGCTTTGGGTGAGGCTATTGTAGAGGTTGATGGTGTTACTCACGTAACCTACGTCTGCGGTATATGCAAATACACGGTTATCGATAAGGCGATCCCCCGACAGCGTTAAGGCGTTCGTAACTCCTACCATGATGAGTTCAATAGTCGTGGATAAGAACAAAGAGGACAAGTGGGTGTCATCAAGTCAATACAACATGATAGGACAGAAGGTAGTAACCGATGACGGCACACCTTACTTCAGTTACAAGATGGGAACACAGCACCCGGATTCTGCAGAGTTCACCTGGAACCGTGAGGATAACCCCAAGATCAATTACGTCTCCCCGGTAGGAGCATCCAGATACTTCGTAGTTAGAATGCGTGTCAGAACTGCCGGCACGGGTGTCTACCTATACCTCAGTACCGTTGGTGAGCCAATGGGCGGCTACGCCACTATACCTGTTTCTTCGGCAGGAGCGGGCGAATGGGCAACATACGTTATCGACCTTGAAGCGGCAATCGGAAGCACGTATTACGCCAAGAATGACGACGGTGTATATGACATAGATACATTCCATTTCACTATCTACAACGCAAGCATAAAGGATACTATCGATATTCAGTACTTTGCGTTCGTCGAGACAGACAACCTTGCAGATCTTAAGACAATAATTGATGAACCCGAGTACAGATTCGTATCTACCAAAAATGGAGGAAACGCAGTATATGATACTGCAACAGGCACAAAAAAGAACTGATATATCTACGCACACGTTGATGTGAAAAACGTTCTTAAGTTAACAAGCCGGAGTGACGGAAATAATTACAAATGCAATAGAGCCCTTCCACCCTGCCGCACAGGCAGGGTGGAGTTTTTCTGCCGATTATTGGAAATAATAATGAAAAAGTCGAAAAAGGCGGTTTTAGCGGCATGGTATCATGTGTGCAAATGTGTCATTCCCTCGGCGGTTTTCCTCGATTGCTCAAAAAATGAGTAAAAGGGCTTGACAAAGAAGAACGTATATGATAAAATCATAAAAGCGAGAAATGTGTTTGCAAAAAATATTTTGGAGAAGGTTAATATGCAGTCTAATTCAAATGTCTTGTCATTAAACCGGATATTCGGCGCTATGCTAAAACGTTGGTGGATAATACTCATCGCAACGATAGTCGGTGCGGTGGCGATGTTCGCTTATACGTATTATCTGGTTACACCTACATACACAACAACGGCTAAACTCGGCGTAAATTACGTCGAAATGTCTGAATATCAGAACGCTGTGATGGGTCAGAGCGTTGCAAAGGAGTGTTCTGAGATCCTCGTTTCAAACGTAACGCTTGAGAAGGCGGCTGAAGAACTTAACGCTTACAGCTTTTCGGAAAATGGCGGGGAGGCTTATCGCACATACACTGCAGATAATCTTCATTCCATGATAAAAACATATACTACTACGGAATCGCGGTATTTTACCGTGGAGGTTACGGCAACAAATCCCAAAGAGGCTAAGATAGTTTGCGAATTTGTTACAAAAGCATTCTGTGACGTGATTGAGGAGAAGGGATTTATCAAGGGAGCGGAGGGCAGAATAATACACCACCCCGTAGAGCCTACCGCACCTTCATCGCCCAATTTGACTTCGAAAACCGTTGTTGGTGGAATCATTGGATTTGTTGTCGCGGCAGCTGTATTGATTACTATCAGCCTATTCAAGGATCTGATTGAAGGAGAGGACTGGCTGATAGAGACGTACAAGGATAAGATACCGTTGCTTGCGGTAATTCCCGATGCTAACTCACCGTCCGGCGGATACAGAAGATACGCCAAAAAATACGGGTATGGGTACGGATATGCTACAAAGAACGCTGCAGATGTGACCGATGCGGCAGAAAAATAAATCCGTTTCGATGTTCATTACCGAATTTTAAGAAAAGCAGGAAGAATCTGATGAAGAATAAAAAGGTAGACGCAACTCAACGTACTAAGGTTGGCAAGGAGCTTGATTTTGCTTCCCGAGAAGCCTATAATCTGCTCAGAACCAACATATCCTTTGCTTTCCCTGATCAAAAGGGCGCGCGCGTCATTGGCGTATCCAGCTCATGTCCCCAAGAGGGAAAGAGTATGACGTCAATAAATCTCGCATATTCGCTGGCAGAATCGGGCAAGCATGTGTTGCTGATTGACGGAGACATGCGCCGTCCTTCTGTATGCACCACTCTTGAGCTTCCCATGGAGCCGGGACTCTCGGACGTACTCTCGGGAGCAATAGAAGAGAGCCCCATACACACCTCGGTACTCCACGAGAATATGGACGTACTGCTGTCGGGACGTATCCCGCCCAATCCGTCCGAACTTATCGGTTCGCACGGCATGGAGGTGTTACTTGAAACTTTCAAGGAAAAGTATGACTACATAATACTTGACATTCCGCCTGTAATGTCGGTATCCGATCCTATCGTTGTATCAAGATTCATCGGAGGAATGATAATCGTAGTAAGACACGAAAAGACGGGAAAACGCGAGCTTGAGGAAACGATAAGACAGCTTGAATATGCTAACGTCAAGATACTCGGCTTTGTATATAACAGATTTGGTCAGAGAAAAAGAAAAAATAGCAGAAAGAACTCAAAGTACAACTACGAGAGCAAAAAATAAAAAATTAAAACCGAGCCCGTCTCGGTTTTAATTGATTTTTGGAGAGAGGAGGCATCTGAATGAAGACGATATTCGACATGCACACGCATATTCTTCCCTGTATGGACGATGGCAGCACCTCAAGCAAAATGTCAATCGAGATGCTGACCTCACTTTGGCAAATGGGGGTTCGGGATGTTGCCCTGACTCCGCACTTTTACGCGAGAAGTGATGAGCCGGACAGCTTTTTATTCAACCGTGACAAAACTGCCGAGCATCTTGCAGGCAGGATATCGGAGCAGACCTCGTCGGGGGATTCTTTCCGTCAGATCCCGAGGCTATATCTCGGCGCGGAGGTGGCGTTCTTCAATGCTATGAGCAACGTCGAGGCGATGAAGGAAATGTGCCTGTCGGGTACAGATCTGCTTCTTGTGGAGATGCCTTTTGAGCGCTGGACGAGGGCGATGATTGAGGAGATTTATGAACTTGCCCGCAAGCAAAGCGTAACTCCGATGCTGGCGCACATAGACAGGTATTATTCATATTTCAAGGACGAGATGCTTGACGAGATGATTTCCAAGGGAGTCAAAATACAAATAAATGCCGAAGGATTTACGGACATTTTTTCGCGCCGACGTTCGCTTGATCTTCTCAAGCGGGGTAAAATACATTTTATCGGAAGCGACTGTCACAACATGACCTCGCGCGCACCGAATATTGACGCGGCGATTTTTCAAATAGAAAAGAAACTTGGAGAAGAGGGGCTTTCACAAATATACGATAATTCGCGCGAGCTTGCAGAGCGTGCTGTGCCGATATATCCTTTGTCGGGTGTCGGGGAGTCAAAATGAAGAGAAAAAGAATCTACGGGACGGTATTTGTCCTTATCATCTGCTTTATCTGGGGAAACTCGATGATAAGCACAGAGGTGTCGGGCGCGATAAGTCACTTTATCGCCGATATTTTAGGCGGAGAGGGCGGCTCGACCGCAGAGGGACACTTTCTTTTACGCAAGGCGGCACATTTTTCCGAATATACGGCGCTCGGAGTCACAACACTGCTTTTTTACGGCACTTTGACGGCTGATAGGATGAAAAAATATCTTTCGGCGGCATTGACGGGAATATCCGTTCCTCTGATTGATGAAACGATACAGATCTTCTCGGGCAGGGGATCTGCAATTTCCGATATATGGATCGATATCTCGGGGTTTGTCTTCGGCTCTGCTTTGATATCACTGATCCTATACATTCTTTCGCGGCGTGGAAAAGGAAAAAAATGACGCCTGCTTGCCGTATGCAAAGGTATGCACTAAAAGATGAAGATATGGCGTGAAAATCTTGTCAATTTTTTGGGTTTCTATCTAACTAAAAGCACTTGACTTTTTCGTCCTTTTATGTTATCATACTATTGTGAATTTGAGGATTTCTGCAACTGACGGAAAACGGGAGGTTTTTGGCGGATGTTGATATTGAAAATACACAACGGGCCGCTCCTTTCGCGTGGGGATATCCACATGAAGCAGAAATTAATATTTGTCGACCGTCTGGGCACATTTAG
>JBJDZM010000103.1:14420-26323 GCA_051867975.1 Eubacteriales bacterium
TTTTCGGAGGTTTGTTATGAAAAAAGTCGGTATCGTTATGGGAAGTGCGAGTGATATGCCTGTTGTCAAAAAGGCTATTGATATGCTCGCGCTTTTTGAAATTCCTTACGAGGTACATGTCTATTCGGCGCACAGGACTCCTTCTGAGGCGGCGGATTTTACTCGGAACGCCAAGGACAGGGGATTCGGTGTGATTATCGCCGCGGCAGGCATGGCGGCGCATCTTGCAGGTGCGGTTGCCGCCAACACGACGCTGCCTGTTATCGGTATTCCTTGCAAGTCGACGAATCTTGACGGACTTGACGCACTTTTAGCGACGGTTCAGATGCCGACGGGTATTCCCGTAGCGACGGTTGCGATCGACGGCGCGGCAAATGCCGCAATTCTTGCTTCTCAGATCCTTGCACTTGAGGACGAGGCTCTCGCGGAAAAAATTGCCGCAAAGAGACAGGCTGATGCCGAGGCGGTGCTCCAAAAGAACGCTGAAATTGAAGCGGAATACAATAAAAAATGAAAAGAATAAGCGATAAAGCAAATGGGTATTGCATGAAAGAGGAAGAAATATGGGCGGATTTTTCGGAATTGCATCAAAAAAAGAATGTCTTGTTGACGTCTTCTTCGGCACAGACTATCACTCACACTTAGGCACGAAGCGCGGAGGACTTGCCGCATACGACGACGAGTTGGGGCTTCAGCGCTCGATACACAACATCTCAAACTCTCCGTTTCGCACGAAATTTGAAAATATTTTCGATGAAATGAAGGGAAGGAGCGCAATCGGCTGTATCAGCGACAGCGACCCTCAGCCGCTGATCATCCGATCAAGGTTAGGAGCGTTTGCAATCTGCATTATCGGTGTGATCAATAACTCCGAGGCGCTGATTAAAGAATTTTTTGCCGAGAGCGGAGCGCATTTTAACGCGATGACATCGGGTGTTGTCAATTCAACAGAGCTTGTTGCGGCTCTCATAAACCGAAAGGACAATTTCGTCGACGGAATCAAATTTGCGCAAGACTCTATCGAGGGAACTGCGTCGATTCTCATTTTAAAGGACGACGGCTCGATTATCGCCGCGCGCGACCGCGTCGGAAGACTTCCCGTGCTTATAGGCAAAGGCAAGCATGGATATGCGGTAAGCTTTGAATCCTTTGCGTATAAAAAACTTGATTTTGAGGACGAAAGGGAGCTTGGTCCGGGTGAGATAGTCGAACTTACGGCGGACGGTGTAAAGCAGCTCTCGCCGCCTCGGAAGAAAAAGAAAATTTGCGCGTTTCTCTGGTCTTATTACGGATACCCGACGGCGAACTACGAGGGAGTCAACGTCGAGGCTATGCGATACAGAAACGGCAGGATAATGTGTGAGAACGACCGCGCGTCGGGCAAACTCAAGGACTTGGATTACATATGCGGAGTTCCCGATTCGGGAACGCCACACGCGATAGGCTACGCAAATGCCTGCGATATTCCCTTCGCGCGTCCGTTTATCAAATATACGCCAACGTGGCCGCGAAGCTTCACGCCTGCAAAGCAGTCTGACCGAAATAAGGTCGCAAAAATGAAGCAGATACCCGTACATGAGCTTATTGAGGGCAAAAAACTGCTCTTCGTTGACGACTCGATAGTGCGCGGAACTCAGCTGAAGGAGACGGTAGATTTCATCTACTCAAACGGTGCTAAGGAAGTACACATGCGTTCTGCCTGTCCGCCTATCATGTATAGCTGCAAATACCTCAATTTTTCAAGAGCGACGAGCGACATGGAGCTGATAGCGCGCAGGGTTATCGTCGAGCTTGAGGGGGAAGAGGGCTTTAAGCATATAGAGGAATACAGTGACGGCTCTACCGAGCGCGGCAGAAAACTGCGTGAGACTATCTCAAAAAAGATGAAATTTGCTTCTCTTGAATTCCAGACGCTTGAAGGTGTAGTCAAGGCTATCGGTATCCCCGAGGATGAACTTTGCACCTACTGCTGGAACGGAAAAGAATAATGCAAAACTTATTGAATAAAGAAATTTGAAAGGTTGGAAACGGATATGCATAACAATTCAAGATCGGAAAGCTATGCGGCGGCAGGCGTTGACATAACGGCAGGATACAAGGCGGTTGAGCTTATGAAGAAGCACATAGCCCGCACGAAAAACGAGGGCTGTCTTGACGATATCGGCGGCTTTGGAGGCTGTTTTGGGTTGAATGTTGCCGGAATGGAAGAGCCTGTTCTGGTTTCGGGTACAGACGGCTGCGGAACAAAGGTCAAGATGGCGATACTTATGGATAAGCACGACACGATTGGCATTGATGCCGTCGCGATGTGTGTAAACGACATCATCTGTTGCGGAGCAAAGCCGCTCTTCTTCCTTGACTATATCGCTTGCGGAAAGAATATTCCCGAGAAGATAGCGGCAATCGTCGGCGGCGTTGCCGAGGGTTGCGTTCAGTCGGGGGCGGCGCTTATCGGCGGTGAGACCGCCGAGCATCCCGGAATGATGCCGGTTGAGGATTACGACCTTGCAGGCTTTGCGGTCGGAATCGTTGACAAGAAAAAGATACTTGACAACAAAAGGACACAGGCGGGCGATGTGGTGATAGCGCTTGCGTCAAGCGGCGTGCACTCAAACGGATTTTCGCTCTGCCGTAAGGTGTTTGACATCGACAATAACCCCGACAGCCTTTACGCTCCATGCGGCGACCTTGGAGGAAAGAGCATTGCCGAGACTCTTCTGACACCCACGAAGATATACGTCAAGAGCGTACTTAAGCTGCTTGAAACGGTTGATGTCAAGGGCATTTCGCACATCACGGGCGGCGGATTTTACGAGAATATACCGCGCAGTATCCCCGACGGACTCGGGGCGAAAATTGACAAGAGCGCGGTCAAGGTGCTTCCGATCTTCGACCTCATCATGAAGACGGGAAACATACCCGAGAGAGATATGTTCAATACCTACAACATGGGCGTGGGTATGAGCATCACGGTTGCAAGGGATGACGTTGACAAGGCTCTCGCTTGCCTTTGTGAGTGCGGTGAGGACGCTTATGTCATCGGTGAGATAGTAGCCGGTGACGAAAAAATCGTGATATGTTAAAGAAGATTATTGACGGAGTCCTCGCAGGGATAATGATAACGATTGGCGGCTCGGTTTATCTCGCCTGCTATAATGACTGCAAGCCCCTCGGTGCGATACTCTTTTCTGTGGCTTTGCTTTGTATATGCTACAAGGGTTATTCGCTCTTTACAGGCAAGGTCGGTCTGATGACTCAAACCTGCAACAAGGAAGGCTTCTCGGCGCTCCTGCTCGGACTCTTCGGAAACGCGATTGGAACGGTGGGCGGCGGATTTGCGGTGAAGTACGCGATACCGAATCTCGGCGTGACTGCCAATGTTATCTGCCAATCAAAACTTACGCAGAGCGTGGGACAGGCTCTCGTTCGCGCAATCCTTTGCGGAATTTTGATGTATCTTGCGGTAAGCATATATAAGGAAAACAAGAGTGTAATGGGAATTTTGTTCTGCGTTCCCGTGTTTATACTCGCAGGCTTTGAACACTCGATTGCAAATATGTTTTACTTTGCGGCATCGGGAATTGTCTCGCTTCAGGCGTTCGGTTATATTTGGCTCGTGATACTCGGAAACAGCGTGGGCGGCTTGCTAATGCCGACACTTGCGCTTTTGGGAGGACGAAAAAATGGCGGAAAATAAAAAGAGAATTGCCGTGCTTGTTTCGGGCGGCGGAACGAATCTTCAGGCGCTTATTGATGCGCAGGCGTGTGGGGAGATAGGAAACGGCGAAATCGTGCTGTGCATTGCATCAAAGCCCGGCGTTTACGCACTTGAAAGGGCAAAAAAGGCAAACATTGAGGGCAGAGTGATAGCGAGGTGCGACTATGCGAGCATTGCGGATTACTCAAAGGCGCTTGCAGACGCTATGACAGAGGCTCGGATCGACCTTGTCGTGCTTGCGGGATTTCTGACTATCATCGACGAGCAGGTCTACGATGCTTTTCCGAACAGAATACTGAATGTTCACCCGGCGCTCATTCCTTCCTTTTGCGGAAAAGGATTTTACGGACTGCACGTCCACGAAGCGGCACTCGAAAAGGGTGTCAAGATTTCGGGCGCAACCGTGCATATAGTCACTCCCGAATGTGACGCGGGTCCGATAGTGCTTCAGAAGGCGGTTGAGGTCAAAGAGGGCGACACCCCCGAGACTCTCCAGCGGCGCATTATGGAAGAAGCGGAATGGAAGATATTGCCCGAGGCGGTGAGACTCTTCTGCGACGACAAAATTACGGTTGAAAACAATAAAGTACATATTAAAGATTGAATTTTTGGGGGATCAAAATGAAAATATCAACTATTAAAGACGAGCTTAACTCTCTTGCGTATCACGGCAGAGGAATTATTATCGGCAAGTCGCAGGACGGCGAGAAGGCAATAACCGCTTATTTCATAATGGGAAGAAGCGAAAACAGCCGCAACCGCGTTTTCGTCGCAGAGGGCGAGAACATGAGAACGAAGGCATATGATGAGTCAAAAATGGTTGACCCTCATCTCATCATCTATTATCCCGTGCGAGTGCTTGGAAACAAGACCATCGTCACCAACGGTGACCAGACCGACACAATCTACGACCTTATGGACAAGCAGCAGACCTTTGAGCAGGCTCTCCGCACCCGCGAGTTTGAAGACGACAAGCCGAATTTCACACCGAGAATTTCGGGAATCATTCACTGCGACAAGGGTGAGATGAATTTTGCAATGTCTATCTTGAAGAGTGCCGAGGGAGACGAGTCATCCTGCGAGAGATTTACATATGCGTACTCAAACCCCTTGTGCGGTAAGGCAAAATTCATTCACACATACAACGGCGACGGCAATCCGCTCCCGTCCTTTGAGGGCGAGCCTAAGACGCTTATTCTCCCCGACATGAGCATTGACGACCTGACCGCTCACATCTGGGAGAACCTCAACGAAGACAACAAGGTTTCGCTTTTCGTCCGTTACATCGACATAAAGAGCGGCGAGAGCGAGACGAGAATAATAAATAAAAACATATAATGGAGGGCGAAAAAATGAAGGAATTTGAACTCAAATACGGCTGTAACCCCAACCAGAAGCCGGCGAAGATCTATATGCAGGACGGCGGCGAGCTTCCGATAGAGATACTCTGCGGCCGCCCCGGATACATCAACTTTCTCGATGCCTTCAACTCCTGGCAGCTTGTAAAAGAGCTTAAAGCGGCTCTCGGACTTCCTGCCGTTACGTCGTTCAAGCACGTCAGCCCCACAAGTGCGGCGGTCGGAATTCCGCTTTCGGACAAGCTCAAAAAGGCTTGCTTCGTTGACGACATTGAGGGACTTGACGATTCCCCCTTGGCGTGTGCTTATGCGCGTGCGCGCGGTACCGACAGAATGTGCTCCTTCGGCGACTGGGTGGCTCTCAGCGATGTCTGCGACGTGACGACGGCTAAGATGCTCGCTCGCGAGGTCTCCGACGGTATAATTGCTCCGGGTTATGAGCCTGAGGCTCTTGAAATTCTCAAAGGTAAGAGAAAGGGCAACTACAATATCGTAAAAATCGATCCCGATTACGTTCCCGCTCCTCAAGAAACGAAGCAGGTCTTCGGCATCACGTTTGAGCAGGGAAGAAACAACTTCGAAATTAACAAGGCTCTCCTTGAAAATGTCGTTACGGCAAACAAGGATATGCCCGAGAGCGCGATTCGCGACCTCATTGTCGCGCTCATCACCCTCAAATACACGCAGTCGAACTCGGTCTGCTTTGCTGTTGACGGTCAGGCGATCGGAGTCGGCGCAGGTCAGCAGAGCCGCGTCCACTGCACACGTCTTGCAGGCGGTAAGGCGGACACTTGGTTCCTGCGTCAGTCGGACAAGGTGCTTAATCTGCCCTTCAAGTCAACTTTGGGACGTCCCGACCGCGACAATGTCATCGACGGTTACATCAATCAGAACGAAGAGGATGTCTGCGCGGACGGAAATTGGCAAAAATACTTCACCGAGCAGCCTGCTCCCTTTACTAAGGAAGAGCAGAGAGCCTATCTCGATACCATCGACGGTGTCGCGCTCGGCTCGGATGCCTTCTTCCCCTTCTCGGATAATATCGAGCGCGCCAAAAAGTCCGGCGTTAAGTATATCGCAGAGCCCGGCGGCTCTATCCGTGATGACCTCGTCATCGACTGCTGCAACAAATACGGCATCGCAATGGCATTCACCGGAATGAGACTCTTCCATCACTAAGAGAATGAGAGGATGCGGAGATGCGGGGACGCGGGGACGCGGGGGATGCGTTGGGGAAACCCTTTTAGAAAAAGGGTTCTCCCCAAACCCCTTCCTAAAACTTTTAATAAGGGGTTCTAACTAAGGTGAAGTGACGCTACATGCGCCGTGAAGTTGAACTAAATCAAACTCAATTTGGCGCAAACCGCTCCTCGCTATGCGAGGAGTCCGAGTCACCAGCCTGCTATCCGCTTTTGTGTTGGAACAGTATTGAACCTAAGACATAATGTCTATCTTGCATCATTATTCAACTTAATTGAACTTTTAGTTTTAAAAAACTATATCGGCTGGGTTCTATCCTATTGGGCGTACTACATCTCAGTAGGTTGAAATTTGCTCCGCAAATTTCAACGTCACCTCACGGCAGTTAGAACCCAAATAATTAAAGTTTTTGAAGGGGTTTGGGGAAACATTCGATTTAAAACGTGACTCGGACTCCCTGCTTGCAGGGAGCGGTTTGCACCAAATTGAGTTTGATTTAGTGTAGCCTCACGGTGCATGTCTTTTTCTCAAAAAGTTTCCCCAACGCATCCCCTTCTACACATGGAGTAACTATGAAAATAATAGTAGTAGGCGGCGGTGGTCGCGAGCATGCAATAATAAAGAAATTGAGAGAGAATCCCTGTGTTGAGAAGATATATGCGCTTCCGGGAAACGGCGGAATGGCGGGTGACTGCGAGTGCGTTGACATCGGGGCGAAGGATATTGAGAAGATCGTTGAATTTGCGAAGGAAAAGGGCATTGATTATGCGGTGGTAGCGCCTGACGACCCGTTGGTGCTCGGTTGCGTTGACGCGCTTGAGGCGGTCGGAGTTCCTTGCTTCGGACCGAGGGCAAATGCTGCGATAATCGAGGGAAGCAAGGTCTTTTCAAAGAATCTGATGAAGAAATACGGAATTCCGACGGCGAGGTACGAGGTCTTTGACGACATGGCGGCGGCACTTGAATATCTTGAGAGCGCACCGATTCCGACGGTTATCAAGGCAGACGGCTTGGCACTTGGAAAGGGCGTAATCATCGCACAGACGAGAGACGAAGCGAGAGCGGCAGTAAGGTCGATGATGCAGGACAAGCAGTTCGGCTCAAGCGGCGACCACATTGTTATTGAGGAGTACTTGAGCGGTCCCGAGGTCTCGGTGCTGGCGTTTACCGACGGCGCGTGCGTAAAGCCCATGATATCCTCAATGGACCACAAAAGAGCGGGAGACAACGACACGGGACTCAACACGGGCGGCATGGGAACGGTAGCTCCGAACCCTTACTACACAAAGGAAATCGCCGATGAGTGCATGGAAAAGATCTTCCTGCCGACGATCGACGCGATGAACAAAGAGGGCAGGACCTTCAAGGGATGCTTGTATTTTGGGCTGATGCTCACATCTGACGGGCCGAAGGTTATTGAGTACAACTGCCGTTTCGGAGACCCCGAGACGCAGGTCGTGCTTCCCCTGCTTGAAAGCGACCTGTTGACCGTAATGCAGGCGACGACGAATAGAACGCTTGGAGAGACCGAGGTCAAATTCAGCGAAAAACACGCTTGCTGTCTGATAATGGCATCAAAGGGCTACCCCGAGCATTACGAAAAGGGATTCCCCATGACAATTCCTGCGGAGGTTGCATGTGACGTGTACGTTGCAGGCGCGAAGCTTGACGGCGGAAGACTTTTGACGAACGGCGGAAGAGTCCTCGGCATCACGTCTGTTGCCGACAGTCTTGAGACTGCCGTCTCGCAGTCATACGAAAAGGCGAAAAAAATACACTTCGAGGGCGCGTACTACCGCTCTGATATCGGCAAAAAAGCCCTTGCGGCATATAGGAAATAAGACTCCCGAAAGGAAGACGAAATGGTTTACAGAATATTTGTTGAAAAACGGCAGGAGCTTGCGCACGAGGCGCACGCCCTTCTCTCCGAGCTAAAAAATCTGCTCGGCATGAAGAATATCGAGTATGTCCGCATACTCAACCGCTACGACGCCGAGAACATCACGAAAGAGATATTTGAAGAGGCGGTCGCATCGGTATTTTCCGAGCCTCAGCTCGATATTGCAACGAGCGAGCTTGATGCGCGCGGCGGCAGAGTTTTTGCGGTCGAGTATCTCCCCGGTCAGTTCGACCAGAGAGCCGACAGCGCGGCGCAGTGCATACAGATCATGTCCTGCGGCGAGCGTCCGACCATTCGCACGGCGAAGATTTACGTTCTCGGCGGCAATTTGACCGAAGGAGACGTTGAGACGGTCAAAAAATACGTCATCAACCCCGTTGAGGCGAGAGAAGCAAGCCTTGATAAGCCCGAGACCTTGGCTATGGAGTGCGAGATCCCCACAAGCGTCGCGACGGTTGACGGATTTATAAAGATGAGTGACTCCGAGCTTGAGGGACTTATAAAGAAGCTCGGGCTTGCAATGGATATCGACGACATCAAGTTCTGCCGTGAGTATTTTTCGTGCGAGAAGCGGGATCCCACGATAACCGAAATCAAGATGATAGATACATATTGGTCGGACCACTGCCGTCACACGACCTTCTTGACGACTATCGACAGCGTGAAATTTGAGGACGAGCTGCTTGAAAAGACCTACAAAGAGTACCTTGCGGCAAGAGAAAAGCTCGGTCGCACAAAGCCGCAAAACCTCATGGATATCGGCACGCTGGCGGCAAAATACTTGAAGAAAACGGGACAGCTCCAAAAACTTGACGAGAGCGAGGAGATAAACGCCTGCACGGTCAAGATGAAGGTCAAGGTTGACGGTGAGGACGAGGATTGGCTCTTGCTTTTCAAGAACGAGACTCACAACCACCCGACCGAGATAGAGCCTTTCGGCGGCGCGGCGACATGTATCGGCGGTGCGATCCGCGATCCGCTCTCCGGCCGCTCGTACGTCTATGCGGCAATGCGTGTAACGGGTGCGGCTGATCCTACCGTGCCTGTCAGTGAAACGATACCGGGCAAGCTGCCGCAGAGAAAGATAGTTCAGACCGCGGCGGCGGGATACTCGTCATACGGCAACCAGATAGGACTTGCGACAGGTATGGTTGACGAGCTTTATCACCCGGGATATGCCGCGAAGAGAATGGAGATCGGTGCGGTAATAGCGGCAACTCCTCAAAAGAACGTTCGCCGCGAGACTCCCGTGGACGGTGATGTGGTCATTCTTCTCGGCGGAAGAACGGGACGTGACGGCATCGGCGGCGCTACAGGCTCGTCGAAGGCACACGACTCGCACTCGGTTGAGACCTGCGGAGCGGAGGTTCAGAAGGGAAATGCTCCCGAAGAGAGAAAATTACAGCGTCTTTTCAGAAACGAAGAGGCGTGCAGAATGATAAAGAGATGCAACGATTTCGGCGCAGGCGGTGTTTCGGTTGCGATAGGGGAGCTTGCTGACGGGCTTGACATCGACCTCAACAAAGTACCGAAAAAGTACGAAGGACTTGACGGCACGGAGCTTGCGATAAGTGAGTCGCAGGAGAGAATGGCGGTCGTTATCGAGAAGGAAAATGTTGAGAGATTTATGGCGCTTGCCGACTCCGAGAACCTTGAGGCGACGGTCGTTGCGCGCGTTACCGAAGAGCCGAGACTGCGTGTTCATTGGAACGGCAGGACGGTGATTGATATTTCCCGAGAGTTCTTAAACTCCAACGGAGCGGAGAAGCACATCGACATCACCCCCGAAAAACCGCAGAATTACAAAAAAACAGTCCCCGAGAGCTTTACGGATGGATACCGCGCGCTTGCGTCCGACCTCAACGTCTGCTCAAAGAGAGGACTTTCCGAGAGATTTGACTCGACTATCGGCGCGGGAACGGTACTTATGCCCTTCGGAGGGAAGTACCAGAGAACACCCATTCAGGCGATGGTACACAAGATATCGGTTGAGGAAAAGCACACCGACACCTGCTCGTATATGGCTTGGGGTTACAACCCGATGATTGCGGAGAAGTCGCCCTACCATTCGGCGTACCTTGCGGTCGTTGAGAGCGTGGCGAAGCTTATCGCAACGGGTGCGTCATACGAGGACGTATACCTTACCTTCCAAGAGTATTTTGAAAAGCCGATGAAGGACGGCAGGCGTTGGGGCAAGCCGCTCTCAGCTCTGCTCGGAGCGTTCCGCGCGCAGCTTGAGCTTGGCGTTGCGGCTATCGGCGGCAAGGACTCGATGAGCGGCTCGTTTGAAAAACTCGACGTTCCTCCGACGCTCGTTTCCTTTGCGGTCACGACGGGCGACGTGAGCGAGGTCATTACAAACGATGCAAAGGCATCGGGGCATAAACTTATTTGTCTCTGCTCCGAGTACGGCGAGGACGGACTGCCAAAGGCAGAGTCGCTTATCGAGACCTTCAACAAGGTCACATCCCTTATGAGAGAGGGCAGAGTCTATGCGGCATACACCCCGACCTACGGCGGAATTGCCGAGGCGGTATATAAGATGTGCATAGGCAACGGGCTCGGATTTGAGTTCGGCGAGGATTTGACTCTTGAAGATATTTTCGGCTATGCGTATGGATGCTTCCTTTTGGAGGTCGATGCGGACGAAAAGGGACAGGCGGTCGGACATTTCACGTCTGACGCTAAGATTACCCTTGGCGGTGAAAGCGTCACGCTTGCCGAGCTTGACAGGCTGTATGAAGACAGGCTTGAGGGCGTATTCCCGACACTTGAGACTCCCGAGTGCAAGACGTACGAGACCTTTGACTACAAGGCGGACAAACGCGTATCCCCTGCCGTCAAGGTTGCAAAGCCGAAGGTGCTTATTCCCGTATTCCCCGGCACAAACTGTGAATTTGACTCGGCGAAGGTCATGCGTGACGCGGGAGCCGAGGCAAAGATATTCGTTATAAACAACCTCACGCAGGACGGAATACAGAGAAGCGTTGAAAGCTTTGCAAAAGAGCTTTCAACCTCGCAAATGGTCTTCGTGCCGGGCGGATTTTCGGGCGGAGACGAGCCTGACGGCTCGGGCAAGTTCATTATGGCGTTCTTCCGCAATCAGCAGATAAAGGACGGTGTTCACGACCTGCTCGGCAACCGCGACGGACTCATGTGCGGCATTTGCAACGGCTTCCAGGCACTTATAAAGCTCGGACTCGTTCCCTACGGAAGAATAACCGACCCCGACGAGAACGCTCCGACTCTTACGTTTAACACGATTTCGCGACATCAGTCAAAGCTCGTTCGCACACGCATCGCGTCAAATAAGTCGCCTTGGCTTGCCGCGACAGAGGTCGGTGACATCTACACCGTTGCGATATCGCACGGCGAGGGACGCTTCCTCTGCGACGAAAAACTGCTCCGTCAGCTCGCCTCAAACGGTCAGATCGCGACTCAGTACGTCGACCTAGACGGCAATCCCACAGACGATATCCGCTTTAACCCCAACGACTCATCATTCGCAGTCGAAGGTATCACCTCACCCGACGGACGTGTCTTCGGTAAAATGGGACACTCCGAGCGAATCGGCAACGGCCTCTACAAAAACGTCCCCGGCTCATTTGACATGAAGATGTTTGAGTCCGCGGTGAAGTATTTTAAGTGAGGTTGATAGTTAGATTATACTATGGATTTAGGGAAACCCTTTTTAGAAAAAAGGGCTTTCCCTATAACCCTTCCCAAA